>JANOAM010000045.1:0-3167 GCA_031411215.1 Betaproteobacteria bacterium | reverse complement strand
GCCAGCCGGCACCGGGCGCCACGGCTGGCGGGACGGCGTGTCCGTGGACACGGGTCTCATCCGCGTCGTGCTGCCGCGCCGCGGTGCGGTGCTGATTGCCAGCGTCACACGCGGTGGTGTGGAGATCCTGCGCCAGGGCCGCTTGGTGGCCACGACTGTAGGGCACGGCCCCACTCCAATCCAATGCCATGACGAAAACCTCACCGTCGAACAACGCGGCCCGCAGCGCGCCACCGTACGCCTGCAGGGCCACCACCGCGCGGCCGGCCGCGACAGGCTTCCTTTCGACCTGCGCGTCGACCTGTACGCCGGCGGCGACGCACTGCGGCTGATGCACAGCTGGGTCTTTGACGGCGACCCGCAGCGCGACTTCATCCGCGGCCTGGGTCTGCGCTTTGACGTGCCGCTGCGCGACGCCGCACACGACCGCCACGTGCGCTTTGCGGGCGTTGGCAACGGCCTGTGGGCCGAGTGTGTGCGCGGCCTCACTGGCCTGCGCCGCGACCCCGGCGCGGCCGTGCGCGCCGCGCAACTGGCAGGTACCGCCTGCCCGCCCATGGACACCTGGCACCCTTCGGTGCGCAACTACCTGGAACGCATCCCCGCCTGGGGCGACGTCACGCTGACCCAGGGCGGCCCCGACAGCTTCCAGATCAAGAAGCGCACCAAAGCCGGCCACACCTGGGTGCACGCGGCCTGGGGCGGGCGGGCCGCGGGCCTGGGCTATGTCGGCGACACCCGCGGCGGCGTTGGGTTCGGGATGCGCGACTTCTGGCAACGCCATCCGGCGCAACTGGACATCCGCAACGCCCACACCAACAGCGCAGAAGTGACGTGCTGGTTCTGGAGCCCCGAAGCCCCGGCCATGGACCTGCGGCCCTACCACGACGGCCTGGGCCAGGAGACGTTTGACAAACAGCTGGAAGGTCTGGAAGTCACCTACGAAGACTGGGAAACCGGCTTCGACAGTGCCGTGGGCGTGGGCCGCAGCCATGAAGTCACGCTCTTTGCGCTGGCCGGCACGCCCACCCGCGACCGGCTGGTGCAACTGGCCGGCGCGGTGCAGACGCCACCGCTCTTGGTGGTCGCGCCGCAGCGCTACCTGGCCAGCGGCGTCTTCGGCCGTTTGTGGAGCCTGCCCGACCGCAGCACGCCGCAGAAGGCGGCCATCGAAGACCGGCTGGATTTCTTCTTCGACTTCTACAAGAAGGAAGCCGAGCAGCGGCGCTGGACCGGCTTCTGGGACCACGGCGACGTGCGCCACACCTACGACGCCGACCGCCACGAATGGCGCTACGACGTGGGCGGCTACGCCTGGGACAACAGCGAGCTGTCGCCCGACCTCTGGCTCTGGTACGCCTTCCTGCGCAGCGGTCGCGCCGACATCTTCCGTTTTGCCGAAGCCATGGTGCGCCACACCACCGAGGTGGACACCTACCACCTGGGCCGTTTCGCCGGCCTGGGCACCCGCCACGGCGTGCTGCACTGGAGCGACAGCGCCAAACAGCTGCGCATCAGCACCGCCGCCTACCGGCGCCACTACCACTACCTGACCGCCGACGAACGTGTGGGCGACGTGCTGCACACGCTGCGTGACGCCGACCGGCAACTGATTGCGCTGAACCCCACACGCAAGGTCAAGTCCGCACCCAAGCTGCCCGCGGGTCAAGCAGTGATGGGCGTGGGCACGGACTGGGGGTCCATGCTGGCCAACTGGCTGACGGAATGGGAACGCACCGGCGACACACGCTGGCGCGACAAGATCCAGCGTGGCATGGCGTCCGTGGCCGCCATGCCACACGGCTTCTTCAGTGCCGCCGGTGCCGGCTACGACCCCGACACCGGCGCGCTCACCAGCCTGATCGGCGACCGTGTGGCCGCCAGCCACCTGAGCGCGGTGTTTGGCCTGGTGGAGATGGTCGCCGATGTCATCGACCTCATCGACGTACCCGGGTTTGAGAAGGCCTGGCTGCAGTACTGCCGCCTCTACAACGCGCCGGCCGACCAACAGCGGCGTGAGCTGGGCGCGACGCACGGCGGCACCAACGCACTGACGGTGGGCCATTCGCGCCTGAGCGCTTATGCCGCCTGGCGCACCAACGACCCCGCGCTGGCCCGCAGGGCCTGGACCGAGTTCCGCAGTGATAGGCGCCTGGGCAGCCAGCCCAATGCCACGCGCACCGTCAACGGCCCTGCCGTGCTGCGGACTGTGGAAGAAGCTCCCTGGATCAGCACCAACGACGCGGCGCAGTGGGGTCTGGCAGCCATCCAGAACCTGGCGCTGATCGGGTCACTGATAACTTTTGAGTGACATGCACACTTCGAGACTGAATCGGTGGTTGGGCGTGCTGGCCGCACTGTGGCTCGCGCTGCTGCTGGCCACCCCGGCGCAAGCTCAAGGCAGCGCCGCCACCACTCACTGGCGCTTTGTCTTCGGCACCGGCCCGGTGGCCACCGGCGAAACCGCGGTGTGGCCGCAGGCGCGCTACACGCCGGCCCTGGGCCACGGCTTTGAAGGGACTGATGCCGAGCCGGCACTGGCGCCCGCCGTCGCCGGCCCACGTGCGGGACAAGCCGTGCTGGCACCCACCAAGCCGGTCTACTTCTCCGTAGCCCTGCCCGAAGGCAGCTACCGCGTCACCGCCACGCTGGGCGGCAGCGCAGAAGCCAGCGACACCACCATCAAGGCCGAATTGCGACGCCTGGTGCTGCAAGGCGTGCGCACGGCGCCGCGCCAGACGGTGCAGCAGAGCTTCACCGTGCATGTGCGCAACGCGTTGATCCCAGCGGCTGCGGGCCGAGCGGCCGGTGCCGTGCTGCTGCGGGTGCCGCGAGAAAGTGTCGACGAAGCCTGGAACTGGGACGGCCGCCTGACGCTGGAAGTGAACGGCAGCCGCCCTGTCCTGCAAGCGCTGGACATAGCACCCGTGCGTGTGCCGCTGCTCTTCCTGCTGGGCGACTCCACCGTGGCGGACCAGTCGCAGGAGCCCTACGCCAGTTGGGGCCAGATGCTGCCGCGGTTCTTTGCGCCCACGCTGGCGGTGGTGAGCCTGGCGCAGAGTGGCGAGACCTACCGCGATTCACTCACACGCCGCCGCCTGGACAAGATCCTGAGCCTGGCCCAGCCCGGCGACACCGTGCTGATGCAGTACGGCCACAACGACCAG
>JANOAM010000044.1:0-7514 GCA_031411215.1 Betaproteobacteria bacterium | reverse complement strand
TCTTGCAGACCTGCACCGCGGGGTGCATGAGCAGGCCGTCCATGATGAAGCGCGAGAAGTGCGCCATGTCGCGCACCAGCACGCGCAGCAGGTAGTCCATCTCGCCGGTGAGCGCGGCGCATTCCACCACCTCGGGCCAGGCCATCACGGCCGCGGCAAAGGCTTCGGTGGGGCTGCCAGGCCCGCTGGCCTTGGCCAGGCGCACGTTGATGTAGGCCGTGAGGCCCAGGCCCACTTTCTCGGGTGCGACCAGCGCGGCGTAGCCCGTGATGACGCCGGCTTCTTCCAGCCGCTTGACACGCCGCAGCGTGGCACTGGCCGACAAGCCGATGCCGGCGGCGACCTCGTCATAGGTGGCGCGCCCGTTGGCCTGCAGCGCCTGAAGAATGCGCCGGTCCAGCGTATCAAGGCCGTTGTCCGTCTCCATATTTTTAATTCTTGCAGGTTTCCTGCGTGGGAGCACAAGAACACGCCGAAGCTTGCAAACAACCTGCGCCAGGGGCACCCTACAGTGCGGGGCACTCCAACCCCACCCACCGCGCGAGGCAGACCATGCAGTTCACCCCCTGGGATAACCCGATGGGCACCGACGGTTTCGAGTTCATCGAATACGCCGCGCCGGACCCCGCCGCCATGGGTGCGCTGTTCGAGCGCATGGGCTTCCAGGCGATCGCCAAGCACCGCCACAAGAACGTGCTGCTGTACCGCCAAGGTGGTATCAACTTCATCGTCAATGCCGAACCCGACAGCTTTGCGCAGCGTTTCGCGCGACTGCACGGGCCCAGCATCTGCGCCATCGCGTTCCGGGTGCAGGACGCGCGCCAGGCCATTGAACGGGCCAAGGGTCTGGGTGCCTGGGCCTATGCCGGCAGTGCCGGCCCGGGCGAGCTGAACATCCCGGCCATCAAGGGCATAGGCGACAGCCTGATCTACCTGGTGGACAAATGGCGCGGCAAGAACGGCGCGCAGGACGGCGACATTGGCAACATCGGCTTCTTCGACGTCGACTTCGAACCCCTGCCCCATGCCAGCCTGAACCCGCTCGGCCACGGCCTGACCTACATCGATCACCTGACGCATAACGTGCACCGTGGGCGCATGTCGGAGTGGGCTGATTTCTACGAACGCCTGTTCAACTTCCGCGAAGTGCGCTACTTCGACATCGAAGGCCAGGTGACCGGCGTCAAGAGCAAGGCCATGACCAGCCCCTGCGGCAAGATCCGCATCCCCATCAACGAAGAGGGCAACGAAAAGGCTGGCCAGATCCAGGAGTACCTGGACATGTACCACGGCGAAGGCATCCAGCACATCGCGCTGGGCAGCCAGCACCTGCCGGCCACGGTGGATGCATTGCGTGCGCAGGGCGTGAAGCTGCTGGACACCATCGACACCTACTACGAGCTGGTGGACAAGCGCATCCCGGGCCATGGTGAAGACGTGGCCGAGCTGAAGCAGCGCAAGATCCTCGTAGACGGCAAGGCAGGTGAACTGCTGCTGCAGATCTTCAGCGAAAACCAGCTGGGGCCTATCTTCTTCGAGTTCATCCAGCGCAAGGGCGACCAAGGCTTCGGCGAAGGCAACTTCAAGGCGCTGTTTGAGAGCATCGAGCTCGACCAGATGCGCCGTGGCGTGCTCACCAAGGCTTGAGGAACACCGCGTGAAAGCCATCAACGCCGGTGTGGCCCCGGCCACCTACGGCCAGGGCGACCGCCCGCCGCGCGGCGACTATGCGAACGCGCGCAGCGACTACACCTGCGACCAGAACTGGGCCCAGTACAGCGCGGCGGACCACGAGACCTACCGGCGGCTCTACACCCGGCAGTTGCAGCAATTGCCCGGGCTGGCCTGTGACGAGTTCATCGCCGCCGTGCAGCAGCTGGGCACGCCGGACCAGATCCCGCAGTTCGACGCCATCAGCGAGCGGCTGATGAAGGCCACGGGCTGGCAAGTGGTGGGCGTGCCAGGGCTGATCCCGGAGGAGGCGTTTTTCGGCCTCTTGGCCGCGCGCAAGTTCCCGGTGACGGACTGGATACGCAAGCCCGAAGAGTTTGACTACGTGGTGGAGCCCGATGTCTTCCACGACCTCTTCGGCCATGTGCCGCTGCTGTTCAACCCGGTGTTCGCGGACTACATGCAAGCCTATGGCGCGGGCGGCCTGAAGGCGAGCCGGCTGGACGCCTGTGAGCTGCTGGCGCGCCTGTACTGGTACACGGTGGAGTTCGGCTTGATCGCCACGCCGCAAGGCCTGCGTGCCTACGGCGCAGGCATCCTCAGTTCAGCCGGTGAACTGCGCCACAGCGTCACGTCGCCGCAGCCTGAGCGTGTGGGCTTCGACCTGAAGCGGCTGATGCGCAGCCGCTACAAGATCGACACCTACCAGGCGACCTACTTCGTCATCAACAGCTTCGACCAGTTGTTCGAGGCCACTGCACCCGACTTCACGCCGGTGTACCGCGAAGTGCGTGAACGCATTGCGCAGGACGGCGAGGTCGACGCCGGCGTGGTGCTGGCTGGCGAGCGCCGCTTCAGCGTACCGGTGTAGCGGGCTGCAGCCAGCGCTGCAGTTCGGCCCAGGGTTCGGGCCGGTCGGCCATGTGCACGTGCGCCACGCCGCTGAGATGCCGGTTGTCGGCACCCACCAGCGTGGCGGTGGAGGCGGGAAACACGATGTTGTCGCAGTGGCTGTAGAAGCAGGTGAAGCGCTGCGCGCGGCCCTCGGGTTCGCGCGCAGCCAGGGTCTGCAGCCAGCGCGAGAACTGCTGCATCTGGCGTGAGTTGCGGCTCATCGCAAAGCGCGCCAGCCAGGTGCCGTGGTGCGGCGTGCCAATGGTGATGGCGTGCTGCACACGTGCGTCGTCACCCTGTTCGGCCCACCAGCGACGCAGTGCCAAGCCCCCCATGCTGTGTGCCACGATGACCGGCGGCCGACCGGTGGTGGCTTCCAGCTGGCGCACGGCCTGTTCGATCAGCGCGATGTAGTCGTCTATGGACCCGAACACCGGCTCCAGATTGACGGCGACGAAGGGCACATCTTGTTCTCGCAGCCGGCCCAGCCAGCGATTCCAGAGCCCGCGATTGCAGACAAAGCCGTGGATGAACAGCACGCCTGTCCGGCCCTGAGCCTGTGCAGGCAGGTGGTCCGCAAAACGCTGGCTGCGAAAGGGCTGCCGCCAGCAGAAGACGGCGGGCGCGGCCAACACCTCGCCCCACCAGGCGGCCAGCAGCTCACCCGCGCTGGCGCGCGGCGCCGGGTCATCCCCATGGGCGCGGCTGAGCAACAGGAACTCCACACCCAGGACCACGGCGTGGCCGCAAAGTACGGCCAGCACACCCCAGACCGCCCAGGTCACGTGGCCTGTTTGCACCGCCCACCAGGCCCAACTGAGCGCCAGTGCCAATGCGCCCAGGGTCAGGGCCTGCTGCAGCCTCGCGAGCAAGCGCCGCGCCTCAGGCCAGGCGCACGTCGCGCCCGGTGAGTTGCCGCGCCAGCCCCGTCGCGAGCTTGTTCACCAGGCCATAGACGGACAGCTGCGGGTTGGCGCCGATGCTGGTGGGGAACAGCGAGCCGTCCAGGACCGAAAGGTTGTTCACCTGCCAATGCGTGCCGTCCGGACGCGTCACGCCCAGTTCCGGCTGACCGGCCATGCCGCAGCCGCCCATCACGTGCGCGCTGACCACCTTGGTCTGGTACGGCACCATCGGCAACGCGCTGATGCCGGCCTTGGCTTCGGCCCAGGACGCGTAGCCGCTGGTCCCTTCGTGCCCGGGCGTCACACGCAGAGCACCAGCGGCGAACTGGATCTCGGCCATGGTGAGCAGCGCGCGCCGCGCACCGTCCATCACAAAGGGCGTCAGCGGGTAGTGCAGCACCGGGCTGCCGTCGCCACGCAGCTTGACCACACCGCCTTGCGATTGTTCGTGGAAACCGTCGCGCAGCAGCGCCAGCAACGCATGGGTGTGCGGGAAGGCTTTCATCGCCTTCACCTGCTCCATGCCGAAGCCCGGCAGCGTTGTTGACGCGATCACCGGGTGCAGCGGCGGTGCTTCCAACTTGTAGCCAATGGGCCCGTCCACCGCATTCACTTCCAGGAAGTGGTCGGTGTACATGGTCTGCGGCGCACCTTGCCAGCCTTGCACGGTCTGTTCGAACACCGACGACGAGATCACCACGGGATGCAGGAAGGTGCGCTGCCCCAGGCGGCCGTGCGGGTCAGGTGCGTTGGACCGCATCAGCAGGGCGGGCGAATTGATAGCCCCGCCGGACACCACCACATGCCGCGCAGTGATGCGCGTGCCGCCCGTGCCCGGTGTGCCGTTGAGTGACACCGGCACGCAGTCCACCGCCTGCGCCTTGCCAGCGGCAATGTCGATACGCACGGCGCGCGTCTGCACCAGCAGCGTGGCGCCGCGGTCCAGAGCCGCGGGGATGGTCGTCACCAGCATGGACTGCTTGGCATTGGTGGGGCAGCCCATGCCGCAGGAACCCAAGTTCCAGCAAGCCTTGACGTTGCGCGGAATAGCCGCCGCGGGTATGCCCAGCCTGGCCGCACCGGTGCGCAGCAGTTCGTTGTTGACGTTGGGTGGCACCAGCCAGGGGCCGATGTTCAGGCGCTGCTCGGCTTGATGGAACCAGGGCGACATGGCGGCGTCGCTCATGTCGGCCAGGGCAAATCGTTCGCGCCACCAGTTCAGCGTGGTGGTGGGTGTGCGGAAGGAGCTGGTCCAGTTGACGGTGGTGGAGCCGCCCACACAACGGCCTTGCAGGATGTTGATGGCCTTGTCAGCCGTCTGCCGGCTGGCACTTTCCTGGTAGAGCGTGGGGTAGGCCTCGGACTCGATCTGGCGGAAGTCGCTGCTGCTGCGCAGCGGGCCTTCTTCCACCAGCACGACAGACAGGCCAGCCGAGGTCAGCAGTTCCGCCGTGATGCCAGCGCCGGCGCCCGTGCCGATGATGACCACGTCGCAAGTCAACGCCGGCGGCAGTTCCTTGTGATCGGCGCCAAAAACCTTCCAGCCGCGCGCCAGGCCTTCCTTGATGGGGTCTACAAGCGTGTTCATGTGGGGGCCGCTGCGTTCAGGTCCAGCGGACCGGGGTAGCCTATGGCGGACCAGGTGCTGCGGTCAGCAAAGTAGGCTGCGTTGGTGAGGTCGCGCAGGGCGTGAAAGGCCTGCTGGCGCAGGGCCAGTGAAGACAGGCGCATGCCCTGCAGCGCGGCGCTCACATCAGCCGTCGGCGCAGTGGCCCAGGCCTGCGCAAGGCCCACCAGGGCGCGGCGCCCGGGTGCGCTGCTGACGATGGTCAGCAGCTCATCAACTTCAGCTTGCATGGCCGTAGGCATGCCAGCAATGGTCGCTTGCAGACGCGCCAGGTGCGCGGTGAGCGCCGTGGCCTGGGCGGTCGGTTCCACGGGCAGCAAGTCACCGAGCACCGCACGCGCCACGGCTCGCAGGAGGTCTTGCGCCGGCTCGGTGAACGCGGCGTTTCGGCGTGCGGGTTGGACCAGGGCCAGGGTGCCGCCGGCAAAGGCCAGCGCCGCGGCGCCAACCACGCCCAGAGTCAACAGCGTTCGTCTTTGCATGCGTGCAGTGTTGCATCATTGGCATGAGCGGGCCTAGAGGCCCGTGACTACCCGTGACTAGCGAATCCCCTCTTGAACCCGACGGCTGAACGTATCCTGGAATCACTGCGGCAAGTAGCCGCAGAGCGTGCGGCCCGCGGCGCAGAGCCTGGTTTGGTCAGGCGTGTGGCTGAGGTCAAAGCCTTTCAGCATGCCCGCTTTGCGCATGGTTATCAAGACATGCTCACAGATCCGCGCTACGCGGGCGCTGCCAGATTCTTTCTGGAGGATCTGTACGGCCCAGCCGATTTCTCGGATCGTGATGCGCAGTTCGTGCGCATCGTTCCTGCCCTGGTCAGGCTCTTCCCGCAGGAGATTGTGGAGACGGTGGCCGACCTCGCGGCCCTGCACGCGCTGTCCGAGCAGTTGGACACAGCCATGGCGCGCGCTGCCCAGCAGAGTCCGCTGGACGCGGACGAATACGCCGATGCCTGGCGTGCGGTCGGGCAGGCGCCGGGTCGCGAGCGTCAGATCCAGTTGATGATGGCTGTGGGGAACGCGCTGGACCGCTACACGCGCAGCTTGCTGTTGAGGCAGAGCCTGCGTGTCATGCGTCGGCCCGCGAAGGCTGCCGGGCTGGGCGCGCTCCAGCAATTTCTGGAACGAGGCTTCGATACTTTCCGGGCGATGCGTGGGGCAGACGCTTTTCTGAGCTTGATCGCCGAACGCGAGCGGAACTTGACCAGGATGCTGTTTTCCGGTGCGAACGGTTCAGGGGTATTGCAAGCAAGCTGAGCACGGGCTGTCGGTACCGGACCGATATGGACCCACCCTGCCGGTCCAATATTTACCCGGGGATGGGCGCTGCCAGCGTGACGGCCAGCTGCGGATATGGGTAGGTCTCTGGTTGGATTGGCGACTCTCTGGATGCAGGGCTGTTCGCGCGGGGGATGACGCCAAGGTCGTAGCGGCTTGCCACAATGCGGGCGCCGCTCATTTGTCGGCTTCGGGTGGCGATTGCTTGTTGACA
Source organism: Betaproteobacteria bacterium (assembly GCA_031411215.1). Lineage (GTDB taxonomy): Bacteria > Pseudomonadota > Gammaproteobacteria > Burkholderiales > Burkholderiaceae_C > Rubrivivax. The sequence continues at coordinate 926 of JANOAM010000044.1, read as the reverse complement.
CGACGCATCTGCTCACGTGCCGTGATGCGCTTCTTGGCCACCGCGCTGCTGTGCATGAAGCGGTGGCTCTCATTGCCGGTCTCGACGAGGTAGCAGTGGTCCGTCTGGCGGGCCAGCAGCGCAGTCGTCAGTTTCGCGACGCCGAACATGCAGGACCATTCGCTGAGGTGCAGGCTGGTCGTGATCACCACGCCGGTGTGCTTGTAGAGCTTGCTCAGCAGGCGGGAAAGCAGCGCTCCGCCGGTCTGGCTGAAGGGCTGGCAACTCAGCTCGTCGAGGATGGCCAGGTCCCTGCGCAGCGAGCAGACCGCAATGCGCCTGGCCTTGCCTTGGCTCATTTCCTGCGGCAGCGAACTGACCAAGTTCACCGTCGAGCAAAGGCGCATGTGCTGGCTATTGGCGTCACGCCCGCCACGCCGATGGGACGGTGCCCACGATTCCTGGCGCACCGGAGGCGAGTTCATTCAGTAGTTCAGGCCGAAAGTTCTGGCTGATGGGTGTGCACCGGCATGCACCAGTCGATGCCTTCAAGAGGCATCTAGACTTACGCTGAGGTCAGCGACCCGCTGCCAGATGAAGCGGCCGCGCACCAGTCTCTTGGCCAACAACAGCGTTTCCTGGCCGTCAAACGAGAGAACCTTGAGGATGGCCGCAGGACGGGTTCTCGGCGAGTGCTGCGGGCTCCAGCCCGGCGAGACGGGCCAAGCCCTTCCTCAGAGGGCTGTGGCCGGCCACGATCCAAAACAGTGTGTTCGACGGTAAGCCAATCATGCGAGTCTGCGCAGGGTCGTCAGCGGGCTCGCAGGCAAGGCTGTATACAGCAGGCCGCGGTGGCGAGTGGCAGTCATCTGCTCATTTTGTCTGCGTGTGATTGGACTTGATTGCCCTGTTCAAAGTCTGCTCGTTTGAATTCCGAATGAATTTGG
>JANOAM010000043.1:0-8896 GCA_031411215.1 Betaproteobacteria bacterium | reverse complement strand
CCCAGGGTTTCCGGCACGTCGATCTGCACGTGGTCTATGAAGTTGCGGTTCCAGATCGGCTCGAACAGGCCGTTGGCGAAGCGGAAGGCCAGGATGTTCTGCGCCGGCTCCTTGCCCAGGAAGTGGTCGATGCGGAAGATCTGGTCTTCAGCAAAGACCTCATGCAGCTTCTTGTTCAGCGTGACGGCGCTGGTCAAGTCCGTGCCGAAGGGTTTTTCCATCACGATGCGGCTGCGCTCCACCAACTGCGCTTCGCCCAAGAGGCGCACCGCCGGCAGGGCGGCTGAGGGCGGCACGCTCAAGTAGTGCAGGCGGCGGCATTCGGCACCTATGGCCAACTCGGCACGGTCCACTGCGGCCCTGAGTGCGGTGGCGCCGGCCGACAGCGGCACGTAGTCCAGGGTCTGCGCGAAGGCTTCCCAGTGCGCGTCGGTCAGCTTGCGGCTGCCGAATTCTTCCAGCGCGCTGCGCGCCGACGCCTTGAAGCCGTCGGCGTCCAGTTCGTCCAGCGACACGCCGATGATCCTGCAGCTGGGGATGAAACCTGCCGTGGCCAGGTGGTACAGGCCGGGCAGCAGCTTGCGGCGCGCCAGGTCGCCGGTGGCGCCGAACAGCACCACCACCTGCGGGAATCGCGGGCCCACGCCCGGGGGAATCTTGGCCATGCAGGGTCTCCTCGTTTTGGGCACCGGGCACGGTCAGCCCGCACCCCGGCGGTGCGCCACCGCCGCGTCTTGCGGCTGCCGGCACACCCCGAGTGTCCACTGTGCAAGAACGAAGCCACGGCCGGCTTTGCGCTGACCGTCGCAGCGGCCGACCCTCATCCCGTGGAGGGCACCCTGTCGAAGGTGACGACATGGTCCACCGCGGGCCGGATGCCGATCCATTCACCCAGTTGGTGGTCATGGTGCGAAGGCACCAGCGCCAGCACCTGTTCGCCGCTTTCCAGTCGCAAGGTGTACAGGAACTCCGCGCCGCGGAAGGCCCTGCGTTCGATGCGCGCCTTCACAGGGCTGGCGTCGTCGTGCACGATGTCGTCGGCGCGCAGCAGCACATCACACTCGCCGTTCGGGTGGGCCGCAGGCAGGTCGCCCTTCGCGGGGTCGTTCAGCGTGCCCAGGGGCGTTTCGACACGGCTGCCCTGGCCGTCGCTGACGATGCGCGCCGGTGCAAACACGCCGTCGCCGATGAACTGCGCCACGAAGCGGCTGGCCGGGCGGTGGTAGAGCGTGTAGGCGTCGTCCCATTGCTCGAGCCGGCCGTGGTTCATCACGCCGATCTCGTCACCCAGCGCAAAGGCTTCGAGTTGGTCGTGGGTGACGACGAGCGCTGCCGTGCCATGTTGCTTGAGGATCTGACGCACGTCGTGGGCCAGACGCTCGCGCAGGTCGGCGTCCAGGCTGGAGAAGGGTTCATCCAGCAACAGCAGTTGTGGCGCCGGGGCCAGTGCGCGCGCCAGCGCGATGCGCTGCTGCTGGCCGCCGGACAGTTGGTGCGGCGCACGCCGGCCCGCATGCACCAGGCCCACGAGTTCCAGCATCTGCTGCACACGCGCCTGCCGTTCGGGCCTGGGCAGACGGTGCAGCCCATAGGCGATGTTGTCGGCCACGCTCAGATGCGGGAACAGCGCGTAGTCCTGGAACACCATGCCGATGCGGCGCTGCTCGGCCGCCATGTGCCGGCCGCTCGCGGCGTCGCTGAGGACCTGCCCGTCCATCGTGACGCGACCGGCTGCGGTGGGCTCCAGGCCAGCGACCGCACGCAGCAGCGAGGTCTTGCCGCAACCTGATGGGCCGATCAGCACGCCGATCTGGCCGGCAGTCATCGTCAAGGACACGCCGTCGACCGCGGGGCTTGAAGCCGCGCCGCGTGGGTACCGGACGCTGACGCCCTCAAGCTGCAGAAACACGCGCCCATGATATCGACGCCAACCGGGACCACAAACGCGACAACAATGGCGACAACAATGGTTCGCGCTTCCTTGACCCTGGTCTGCCTTCTGCTGGCCCTGCCCGTCGCGGCCGTGCTGGGCTCCTGGTTCGCTTTTGATGCCCAGGCGCTGGCGGTGCTGCAGCACCAGGCGCAAACGGTGCTGGGCGGCTATGCGCTGGAATCGCTCTGGCTGTCGCTCGGCGTGGCGGCCGGGGTGGCGCTGCTGGGTGTGGCCACGGCGGTGGCGGTGGCGCTGTTCAGCTTTCCGGGGCGTCGGCTGTTCGAATGGGCCTTGCTGCTGCCTCTGGCCATGCCGGCCTACGTGCTGGCCTATGCCTACACCGACGCGCTGCAGTTCAGCGGGCCGGTGCAGGCTGCGCTGCGCAGCGCCTTCGGGCTGCAGGGCGCGCTGTGGCCGGACGTGCGCAGCCTGTGGGGTGCCGTGCTGCTGTTTGTGCTGTGCCTGTACCCGTATGTCTACCTGCTCACCCGCGCCGCGTTGGGTGAGCGTGCCGTGCACATGATGGAAACGGCCCGGCTGCTGGGCGCCGGCCTCGAGCGGCGCGTGCGCACTGTGGCGCTGCCCTTGGCACGGCCGGCGGTGATGGCCGGTGTCGCGCTGGCGCTGATGGAAACCCTGGCCGACTACGGCGTCGGCTCGTACTTCGGCTTGTCGACCTTCACCACCGGCATCTACCGCGCCTGGTTGGCCATGAACGACGCGACGGCAGCAGCGCAACTGGCGTCGATGTTGCTGCTGCTGGTGGCGCTGCTGCTGGCGCTGGAACGGCGCGCACAGTCGCACCTGCGCTTCGCGTCCACACGCGGCGGGGCGCCGCAGTCAGGGGAAGCGCAAGCCGTGCTGTTGCGCGGCGGCCCGGCCCTTGCGGCCACCCTGCTGTGCGCGCTGCCGGTGCTGTTGGGCTTTGTGCTGCCGGTGGTGTGGCTGGGTGTGATGTTGTGGCGTGAGGCCGCCGACAACGCCTTCGGTCTGCCGCTGGACCGTTTCGCGCAGTGGGCCTGGGCCAGCTTCAGGCTCGCCGCCATCGCCGCAGCCATGGCCACGCTGTTGGCGCTGGCGCTGGGATTTGCGCTGCGCCAGCGGACTTCGCACCTGGACGGCCTGCTGGCCTTGGCCGCGCGCATGCTGTCGCTGGGTTATGCGGTCCCGGGCGCGGTGGTCGCCATCGGCATCATGTTGCCCGTGGCCTGGGTGCAATCACGTTGGCCGCAAGCCGGTGCCGCGGCCTTGTTCACCGGCACGGTGGCGGGTGTGCTCTTCGCCTACCTGGTGCGCTTCTCGGCCGTGGCCTTGCAAAGCGTCGAAGCGGGCTACTCGCGCGTGCCGCTGGCCGTGGATGAGACATCGCGCATGCTCGGCGCGGGCCGCGCGCGGCTGTTTGGCCGCCTGCATCTGCCGCTGCTGCGGCGCTCCGCGGCGGCGGCCGCCTTGCTGGTTTTCGTCGACACCATGAAGGAACTGCCGGCGACGCTGGTGTTGCGCCCCTTCGGCAGCGACACCCTGGCGGTGGTGGCCTACAACCTGGCCCGCGACGAGCGGTTGGCCGAGGCCTCGCTGCCGTCGCTGGCCATCGTGGCCGTGGGCTTGCTGCCGGTGCTGCTGCTGTCGCGGACGATCACGCGTTCATTCGACGCCAGGTGACGGACAGCGTTATTTGTAGCCCACGCGGTCCAGCATCTGCTGCACCTTGGCCTGGTTGGCGCCGACGGCGGCCACCGGCACGGCTTCCTGCTTGAAGTCGCCCAGGCTGTCCAAGGCCACATTGGCCACCTTCACGCCCCGCACCACCGGCCATTCGTTGTTGCCGTTGGCGAAGTAGGCCTGGGCTTCGTCGCCGGCCAGGTACTCCAGGAACTGAACGGCCGCGGCGCGGTTCTTTGTGTGCGCGGCGACGGCACCACCGGCCACATTGACGTGGGTGCCGACACCCTGCTGGTCCGGGAAGACGACGGTGATCTTGTCGACCACAGCCCGGTCTTCGGGCTTGTCCGAACGCATCAGGCGGGCCAGGTAGTAGCTGTTGGTCAGCGCGACCTGGCATTCGCCCGTGGCCACGGCCTTGATCTGGTCGGTGTCGCCGCCCTTGGGGTCACGCGCCATGTTGGCGACCATGCCGCGCAGCCAGGCTTCGGTCTTCTCGGCTCCGTTGCGTTCAAGCAGCGATCCGAACAGCGACAGGTTGTACGGGTGCGAGCCCGACCGGGTGCAGACGCGGCCCTTGTTCTTCGGCTCGGCCAGTTCGGCGTAGGTGTCGACATCCTCCTTCTTCACCGTGGCCTTGTTGAAGACCACGACACGGGCCCGCGTCGAGAAGCCGAACCAGGCCGCGCCCTGGCCACTGTCCTTGCCGCGCAAGGCGGCCGGAATGCGGGCATCGAGCAGCGCCGACTTGACCGGGAGGAACAGACCTTCCGACTCCGCCTTCCACAGCCGCGCGGCGTCAACCAGCAGGATCACGTCGGCGGGGCTGGCACTGCCCTCACTTTTCAAACGCGTCAGCAGCCCGGCGTCATCGGCGTCGATGCGGTTGATCCGGATGCCCGCGGCCTTGGTGAAGTTGGCGTACAGCGCCTCGTCGGTCTGGTAGTGACGGGCGCTGTAGAGGTTCAGGACCTTGTCCTGGGCCTGCGCGGTGAAGGCGTGAAGGGCCAGCAGCAGCAGGCCGAAGCGGATGTTCATCGTGGTCTCCAGGGTGAAGAGGCTGGGTGCAAGGCCCCAATGCCAAGCGTCGATTATTGCGCACGATGCGAACGATTCTCATTCGTGTGAGGACGTTGTGCAGGGCACGACACCAAGCTGTTGCAACCACAACATAAAGTAGTAATATCTACTAGATGTCTTGGTTCCTACTGATCCTGTCGCTTCCTACAGAAAACGCCACGGCGCGCATGCGGGCCTGGCGGGCGTTGAAGGCCAGTGGTGCTGCGGTGCTGCGCGACGGCGTGTACCTGTTGCCGGACGAGCCGCGACACGCCGACACGTTGGCGGCCATTGCAGAAGACCTGCGCCTCAACGAGGGCACGGCGCACCTGCTGCGCAGCGAGAGTGCCGACGCCAGCTTCCTGTCGCTGTTCGACCGCAGCGCGGAGTTCGGCGCCTTGCTGGGTGACATCACCGCCTGCCGCGCGCAGCTGCGGCAAGCCACGGTGCTGGACACCCTGAAACAAGCCCGCAAGCTGCGCAAGAACTTCGAACAACTGGCCGCCATCGACTTCTTCCCTGGCGAAGCGCAGAAGCAGGCCGACGCCGCGCTGCAGGCGCTGGAGCAGGACGCTCAAGCCGTGCTGTCGCCCAACGAGCCGCACACCCGCGAACAGGCCATCACCAGGCTGGACGTGGCCGCCTACCGCGGCCGCATCTGGGCCACACGCAACCGCCCCTGGGTGGACCGCCTGGCCAGCGCGTGGCTGATCCGCCGCTTCATCGACCCGGATGCGCGTTTCCTGTGGCTCAAGTCGCCGGCCGACTGCCCCAAGAAGGCCATCGGTTTTGACTTCGACGGCGCCACCTTCAGCCACGTCGGTGCGCGCGTCACCTTTGAAACGCTGCTGGCCAGCTTCGGCCTGGAGACATCCGCCCTGGTGCGCCTGGGCCTGCTGGTGCACAGCCTGGACGCCGGCGGCGTGCAGCCGCCCGAAGCCGCGGGCGTGGAACGGGTGCTGGCCGGCATGCGCGAAGCCATCACTGATGACGACCAGCTGCTGCTGGTCACCGCAGGTGTGTTCGAAGGCTTGCTGACCGCATTCACACAGGAAGCCACTGCATGAGCGCCGCATGAGCACCGCAGAGTCCACGGCCCTATCCAGGCCGCAACCGGTCCGCTTCTGGGAAGCCTTCCAGTTCTGGTTGAAGCTGGGCTTCATCAGCTTTGGCGGGCCGGCCGGGCAGATCGCCATCATGCACACCGAACTGGTCGAGCGGCGGCGCTGGATCAGTGAGAAGCGCTTCCTGCACGCGCTGAACTACTGCATGGTGCTGCCGGGGCCGGAGGCGCAGCAGCTGGCCACCTACATCGGCTGGCTGATGCACCGCAGCTGGGGTGGCATCGTGGCCGGGACGCTGTTTGTGCTGCCGTCGCTGTTCATCCTGGTGGCGCTGTCGTGGATCTACCTGGCCTTCGGCAGCAACCCCGTGGTGGCCGGCATCTTCTACGGCATCAAGCCGGCGGTGACGGCGCTGGTGCTGCATGCGGCGCACCGCATCGGCAGCCGTGCGCTGAAAAACGGCTGGCTGTGGGGCATTGCCGCGGCGGCCTTCGTGGCCATCTTTGCGCTGGACCTGCCCTTCCCGCTGATCGTGCTGGGCGCGGCCGTCATCGGACACTTCGGCGGCCGCTACGCGCCGCAGGTGTTTGTGGTGGGCGGCGGCCATGGTGCGGCCAAGGCCGGCTACGGGCCCGCGCTGATCGACGACGACACCCCCACACCCAGCCACGCGCTGTTCACCAAGGCACGCCTGCTGAAGGTGCTGGTGGTGGGCCTGGCCCTGTGGGCTGGTGCGATCGGCGTGCTGGTCGCGCTCTACGGTATGCAGGGCGTGCTGACGCAGATGGGCTGGTTCTTCACCAAGGCCGCGCTGCTGACCTTTGGTGGCGCCTACGCGGTGCTGCCCTATGTCTACCAAGGCGCGGTGGAGCAGCACCAGTGGCTCACCGGCACGCAGATGATCGACGGCCTGGCCCTGGGCGAAACGACACCCGGCCCGCTGATCATGGTGGTGGCCTTCGTGGGTTTTGTGGGCGGCTGGACGAAGCAGCTGTTCGGGCCTGACGCGCTGTTCATCGCGGGTGCTGCCGCGGCCAGCGTGGTGACCTTCTTCACCTTCCTGCCGTCCTTCATCTTCATCCTGGCAGGCGGCCCGTTGATCGAGACCACCCATGGCAACCTGAAGTTCACCGCGCCGCTCACCGCCATCACGGCCGCGGTCGTCGGCGTGATCCTGAACCTGGCCCTGTTCTTTGCGTACCACGTGCTGTGGCCCCGGGGTTTCAGTGACGGGTTTGCGGGTGGCTTTGATGCCATCTCCGCGCTGATCGCCCTGGGCGCCGCCGTGGCCTTGTTCCGCTTCAAGCTGGGCGTCATGCCGCTGCTGGCGCTGTGCGCTGGCATCGGCCTGGCCGTCACCTGGCTGCCCCTTCTTTTCCACTGAAGGACGACCCCATGATCACGATCACCGTTGAACCGCCCGCGATGGCGCTGGCCCTGTCGGCCAGCTTTGGCAGCCTGGCACAGTGGCGCGCGGACTTTGTCGCCACGGCCCAAGCCCTGGGCGGCGCCAAGGGCCGGCTGTTGATGAGCTTTGAGCCCGGCCTGGGCCGCCTGGTCCACCAGGCCCTTGCTGCCGATACGCAAGCGCCGGCCGGCAGCATCCCCGTCCTGACGGTGAACCTGCCCGCGCCTGCCACGGCAGCGGACACCGTCGTCTGGGCCGAGGTCTACGAGCACTACCAGCACGCCGTGCACAGCAGCAGCGACAGCCTGGCCGCCGACCCGCAGCAGCTGGGCCAGGCCCTGGTACTGGACGTGCGACGCGACGTTCCTTTCCAGCAGGCCAAGACCATGCTGCCCGGCGCAGACTGGCGCGACCCGGCGCAGGTCGGCACCTGGGCGGCTGAGCTGCCGCGCGACCGCGAAGTGGTCGTCTACTGCATCTACGGCCATGAGGTCGGCCGGTCCACGGCCATGCGGCTGCGTGCCGCGGGTGTCAACGCGCGCTTCCTGCCCGGCGGCATAGACGCCTGGGCACAGGCCGGCCAGCCGCTGCAAGCCAAGCAGACTGACGCATGAAGTGGGTAACCTGTGAACGGCCGAAGATGAACGGCAGCGCCTGCCCTTAGCTGAGCCCGCTCTTCATCGGCAGCGCACACGGCCCGCCGTCGCGCTTAGACTGGCCGGACCATGGCAGCCCAAGCCTTTAAAACGCACCGTGCGCCCCACGCGCCCAACGCCATCGGCCTGTACCTGGCCGTGGTGCAGTTCTTCCTGGCCATCGGTTGGGTGGTCTACGCGGCCTATCTGCCGCAGCTGGCCAAGGCCGCGGGGCTCCCGCCCAAGGCCGTGCCCTGGCTGCTGATGGCCGACCAGCTGGTCTTCATCGCCACCGACCTGGCCGTGGGCTTGGCCAGCGACCGCGCGGCACGCGTCCTGGGTCGCATCGGCCGCTGGATGCTGCTGGCCACGCTGCTGTCCTGCGGTGCGTTTCTGCTGTTGCCCTGGGTGGCGCGGCAGGGCTCGCCCGCTTTGCTGATTGGCGTGACCCTGGTGTGGGCCGTCACCTCGTCGGCCCTGCGTGCGCCGCCACTCACTTTGCTGGGCCGCTATGTGGCCAAGCCGCGGCAGGCGGCCATGGTGGCGCTGACCAGCCTGGGGCTGGGTGTGTCCGGCGCGCTGGCGCCCTATGTCGCGCTGCAGCTCAAGGGTGTGGACCCGGTGCTGCCTTTCCTGCTGTCGGCCCTGTGCTTGGCGGCGGTGACGCTGGGCATGGTGGCGGCCGAACGAGCGCTGGCGGCGCAGAGTGGTCCGGCGCTGAAAGCGGCGCAGAACGCCGCACCAACAGGCGCGCTGTCCGCCGCACATGTGGCCGCCTTCCTGGTGGCCGCCGCACTGGGCGCTGCCGCCTTCCAGTGGCACGGCTTCGTGGCCAGCGCGCCCATGGCCTTGCGCTTTGCGCCCGCGACAGACCTGCCCTGGCTGCTGCCCGTGTTCTGGGTGGGCTTCAACCTGGCCTTGTGGCCTGCGGGCCTGCTGGCCAAACACCAGGGGCCGTGGCGAGCCATGGCGTTGGGCGCGCTGATGGCCAGCGGCGGCAATGCCGCAGCAGCCTTTGCCAGCGACTTGCCGCTGCTGCTGCTGGCACAGGGTCTCACCGGCGCCGGCTGGGCCCTGCTGCTGTGCAGCGCCTTCAGCGGCGCGCTGGCCCTGGGCCAGGGCGGCCGCGCAGGGC
>JANOAM010000042.1:0-4693 GCA_031411215.1 Betaproteobacteria bacterium | reverse complement strand
CAGCGCATCGGCCAGCTCCAGCTTGTTGCGCAGGCTCAGCTCGACGTTGATGCGCTCGATGCCTTCCGTGTACTCGCCCATGCGGTTCAGCGGAATCACCACGTCTTCGTTGATCTTGAAGGCGTTGGTGTGCTTGGCGATGGCCGCCGTGCGCTTGCGGTCCAGCCAGAACTTCTTGCGCGCGTCAGCGCTCACGGCCACGAAGCCTTCGCCAGCACGGCTGTTGGCGATGCGCACGACCTCGCTGGTGGCACGCGCCACGGCGTCTTCGCTGTCGCCGACGATGTCGCCGACCAGCACCATCTTCGGCAGCCCGCTGCCGCCCACGGCGCGTTTGCTCTTGGTCGCGTAGCCCACGGCCTTGAGATAGCGGTCGTCCAGGTGCTCCAGCCCCGCCAGCAGCACGCCCTGGTCCTTCAGGCTGAACAGGTAGTCCTTGATCTCCACGATGCTGGGCACCGCGTCTGTGGCATTGCCAAAGAACTCCAGGCACACCGTGCGCACGGCCTGCGGCAGCTTGTGCACCACCCAGCGTGCGCTGGTGATCAAGCCGTCGCAGCCTTCCTTCTGGATGCCAGGCAGGCCGGCCAGGAACTTGTCGGTGACGTCCTTGCCCAACCCTTCCTTGCGGAAGACGCGGCCCGGGATGTCCAGGCGCTCGGTCTTCAAGAGCTTCTTGCCGGTGGCGTCAAAGGTCTTCAACTCGAAGCTGGCCAGCTCCACGTCGTGGATCTTGCCCAGGTTGTGGTTCAGCCGCGTGACTTCCAGCCACTGGGCGTCTGGCGTCACCATGCGCCATGAAGCCAGGTTGTCCAACGCCGTGCCCCACAACACCGCCTTCTTGCCACCCGCATTCATGGCGATATTGCCGCCTATGCAGCTGGCCTCGGCGCTGGTCGGGTCGACCGCAAAAACATGGCCGGCACGTTCAGCGGCATCGGCCACCCGCTGCGTCACGACGCCGGCCTCGCTGTAGACCGTGGGCACGGGCTTGTCCACGCCGGGCAGCGTGACCCACTCGACTTCGGACATGGTCTCGAGCTTTTCGGTGTTGATCACCGCGCTCTTCCAGGTCAGCGGCACAGCACCACCGGTGTAGCCGGTGCCACCACCGCGCGGCACGATGGTCAGGCCCAGTTCGATGCAGCCCTTCACCAGCGCAGCCATCTCGGCTTCGCTGTCGGGTGTCAGCACCACAAACGGGTACTCGACGCGCCAGTCGGTGGCGTCGGTGACGTGCGAGACACGGCTCAGCCCGTCGAACTTGATGTTGTCCTTGGCCGTGGTGCGGCCCAGCACACGGCGCGCGGTCTTGCGCAGGTCCCACACGGTGCGGAAGTGGGCCGAGAAGGACTCCACCGCAGCGCGCGCGGCCACCAGCAGTTCGCCCACCAGCGCATCGCGTTCGGCGTCGGCATCGGGCGTGCGGCGTTTGCTGACCTCGGTCAGGCGGTGGTGCAAGGCGTCGATCAACAGCTGCCGGCGCTTGGGGTTTTCCAGCAGGTCGTCTTCCAGGTACGGGTTGCGCTGCACCACCCAGATGTCGCCCAGCACTTCGTACAGCATGCGCGCGCTGCGGCCCGTGCGGCGCTCTTCGCGCAGCTGCTGCAGGATCTCCCAGGCGTGCGGCCCAAGCAGGCGCAACACGATCTCGCGGTCAGAGAACGAGGTGTAGTTGTAGGGGATCTCGCGCAGACGCGGCGTGCCTGCGTCGGCCTGCGAAACCAGGTCGGCCTGGGCCGGCGTGAGGGGAAGCGGTGCGTTCATAAGGGTAAGCCAGGATGCTAACCGAGGGGACCATCTCCTCTGTCTACACAGAGGCACAGCGCGGCGGGTAACTCCCGTTGCCCACAGGGGCCCATCCATGACAGAAACCGGGTTGTCACGCGAGTTGTCACACGGGCTGTCACACAGGCGGCCGAAACTCGCTGGTTTGCTTCATCCAGTTGCCAGGAGACCCCATGTCCTTCCGTTCCTTCCGCCCGTTGGCCGCATTGGCGCCCATCGTCGCTGCGCTGATCGCCCTGCCCGCCCAGGCCCAGACCGAGATCCAGTGGTGGCACTCCATGGGCGGCGCCCTGGGCGAATGGGTCAATGACCTGGCCAAGGAGTTCAACGCCAGCCAGAAGGACTACAAGGTCGTGCCCACCTTCAAGGGCAGCTACCCTGAATCCATGACGGCCGCCATCGCGGCCTTCCGCGCCGGCAACTCGCCGGACATCCTGCAGGTGTTTGAAGTGGGCACCGCCACCATGATGGCCAGCAAGGGCGCCATCAAGCCGGTGGGTGAGGTGATGAAGGAGTCGGGCCTGAAGTTCGACCCGACAGAATACGTCAGCGCCGTGGCTGGCTATTACACCGCGCCTAACGGCCAGATGTTGAGCATGCCGTTCAACAGCTCCACGACCATCTTCTACTACAACAAGGACGCCTTCAAGGCCGCAGGCCTGGACACTGAAAAGGCCCCGACCACCTGGCCGGAAGTGGCCCTGGCCGCTGCCAAGTTGAAGGCCAGCGGCCACAAGTGCCCCTTCACCACCAGCTGGCAGAGCTGGACGCAGCTGGAAAGCTTCAGCGCCTGGCACAACGTCGAATTTGCCACCAAGCGCAACGGCTTCGGTGGCCTGGACACACGCCTGGCCTTCAACACGCCGCTGCATGTGCGCCACATCGAGAACCTGGCCAACATGGCCAAGAACGGTCTCTTCGTCTACAAGGGCCGCAACAACACGCCGGACGCCACCTTCCCCAGCGGGGAATGCGCGATGTTCACGGGCTCCGCGGGCCTGTACGGCGCCGTCAAGGCCAATGCCAAGTTCGCTTATGGCATTGCGTCGCTGCCCTACTACCCGGACGTGCCGGGCGCGCCGCAGAACACCGTGATCGGCGGCGCCAGCCTCTGGGTCATGGCTGGCAAGAAGCCCGAGCAATACAAGGGTGTGGCTGCCTTCTTCAACTACATCAACAGCCCCACCGTGCAGGCCGCCAGCCACCAGCGCACGGGCTACCTGCCGGTGACGACGGCGGCCTACAAGCTGACCGACTCCAGCGGCTTCTACAAGAAGAACCCGGGCAGTGACGTGGCGGTGAACCAGATGATCCGCAAGACCACCGACAAGTCGCGTGGCATCCGCCTGGGCAATTTTGTGCAGATCCGCACCGTCGTCGACGAGGAAATGGAACAGGTCTGGGCCGGCAAGAAGACGCCCAAGGAAGGCCTGGACGAAGCCGTCAAACGCGGCAACGAACTGCTGGAGAAGTTCCAAAAGGCCAACAAGGGTTGATGCTTGGCCACCGAAAAGCGCGTCGTCTTCCGATCGGGTTGGTTGCCCTGGGTGCTGATGGCACCCCAGGCGGCCATCATTGCGGCCTTCTTCTACTGGCCAGCGGTGCAGACGCTGCTGCAGTCCGTGCAGCAGCAGGACGCCTTCGGCACCAGCACCGAATGGGTGGGTCTGGACAATTTCAGGGCGCTCTTCAACGACACAAGCTACCTGGCGTCATTCAAGACCACCGCGGTGTTCTCGTTCCTGGTGGCCTTCTTCGGCCTGGCGGTGTCGCTGCTGCTGGCAGTGTTTGCTGACCGCGTGATCAAAGGCGCGCTGGCCTACAAGACCTTCCTGATCTGGCCCTATGCGGTGGCGCCTGCCGTGGCCGGTGTGCTGTGGCTCTTCATGTTCGCGCCCAGCATCGGCGTGGTGAGCTACGGCATGCGCGCTGCAGGCTTCGAATGGAACCACCTGCTCAATGGCAACCACGCGATGGCCCTGGTGGTCATGGCCGCGGTTTGGAAGCAGATCTCCTACAACTTCCTGTTCTTCCTGGCCGGCTTGCAGTCCATTCCCAAGTCCCTGATCGAAGCCGCGGCCATTGACGGCGCCAGCCCCTGGCACCGTTTCTGGACCATCGTGTTCCCGCTGCTGTCACCCACTACCTTCTTCCTGCTGGTGGTGAACATCGTCTACGCCTTCCTGGACACCTTCGGCATCATCGACGCGTCCACCGAAGGCGGCCCCGGCAAGGAAACATCGGTGCTGGTCTACAAGGTCTACTACGACGGCTTCAAGGCGCTGGACCTGGGTGGTTCGGCCGCGCAGTCTGTCGTGCTGATGGTCATCCTCGTCACCTTGACGGTGGTGCAGTTCCGCTTCGTTGAACGCCGGGTGAACTACTGATGATCGAGCGTCGCCCCGTCCTCACTTTCTTCACGCACGCCATTCTCATCCTGGGCGTGCTGATCGTCGCCTTCCCGGTCTACATCACCTTTGTCGCCAGCACGCACACCGCACAGGCCATCGTGCAGGCGCCCATGCCGCTGCTGCCGGGTGACCGCTTTGTCCAGAACTACCTGGCGGTGCTGAGCGGCAGCGAACGCGGCCCCGGCTCCGGAGCGCCGGTGGCGCAGATGATGTGGGTCAGCCTGGTCTCGGCGCTCGTCATCAGCATCGGCAAGATCGCCATCAGCCTGCTGTCGGCCTTTGCCATCGTCTACTTCCGCTTCCCGTTCAAGATGTTCTTCTTCTGGGCCATCTTCGTGACGCTGATGCTGCCGGTGGAGGTGCGCATCTTCCCCACCTACAAGGTGGTGTCGGACCTGCACATGCTCAACAGCTACGCGGGGCTGACGATCCCGCTCATTGCGTCGGCCACGGCCACCTTCCTGTTCAGGCAGTTCTTCATGACCGTGCCGGAT
>JANOAM010000041.1:0-8118 GCA_031411215.1 Betaproteobacteria bacterium | reverse complement strand
ATTGCCGATGCGCGCGGCGTGCCGGTGGGTGTGGACTGCGTCAGCCCGGCCTCGCACAGCGCCTTCAGCACACCGGTGGAGATGATGCAGTTCATCGACAAGCTGCGGCAGCTGTCGGGCGGCAAGCCCACGGGCTTCAAGCTGTGCATAGGCCACCCCTGGGAGTGGTTTGCCATCTGCAAGGCGATGCTGGAGACGGGCATCCTGCCGGACTTCATCGTCGTTGACGGTGGTGAAGGTGGCACCGGCGCGGCGCCGCTGGAATTCACCGACCACGTCGGCGCGCCACTGCAGGAAGGCCTGCTGCTGGTGCACAACTCGCTGGTGGGTTTGAATCTGCGCTCACGTATCAAGTTAGGTTGTGCGGGCAAGGTGGTGAGCGCCTTCGACATCGCGCGCAACATGGCCTTGGGCGCGGACTGGTGCAATGCGGCACGTGGTTTCATGTTCGCCTTGGGCTGCATCCAGGCCCAGGCCTGCCATACCGGCAGCTGCCCCACGGGTGTCACCACGCAGGACCCGCAACGCCAAAGGGCGCTGGTGGTGCCGACCAAGATGGAACGGGTGTGGCGCTTCCACCAGAACACGCTGCACGCGCTGCAGGAACTGGTGCAGGCGGCGGGTCTGAACCACCCCAATGAGATCAGCGCCCACCACATCGTGCGCCGCATGGCCAACCAGGACGTGCGCTTGCTGGCCAACCAGCTGTCCTTCATCGCGCCGGGCTCGGTGCTGGCGGCAGCAGAAGGCCGCGGCGACTGGCCGCACAACGTCTACAAGATGTACTGGCCGCTGGCACAGGCGCACAGCTTCAGCGCGGCCTGAAGGTCTGAGCGCCCGCTTCGGCACCCCAACCCGGCCGGCTCAAGCCGCCGGAGGCGCCGTGTCGACGAAGCTGGGCCGCACAGCCAGCTTCTCGTGCAGTTTTTGCAGGTTGGGATGGGCGCCGCGCCAGTCGATGTGCGCGAAGCGGAAGTCCAGGTAACCCAGCGCACAGCCGACCGCGATGTCGGCCAGCGTGAAGTGGTTGCCGCAGCACCAGGGCTTGTCGCCCAGGCCCTGGCTCATGCTCTTCAGCGCCGCGTCGACGCGGCTCATCTGGCGGTCTATCCAGGCCTGCGAGCGCTGCGCCTCGGTGCGGTGCTTCCAGTGGGCTTCCATGCGCGCCAGCAGGCTGGCGTCCAGCAGGCCGTCAGCCAAGGCTTCCCAGGTGCGCACTTCAATGCGCTCGCGGCCACTGGGCGGGATCAGCTTGCCCACGGGCGACAGCGTGTCCAGGTATTCAACGATGACACGCGAATCAAAGACCGCTTCGCCACCTTCCATCACCAGGCAAGGCACCTTGCCCAGCGGGTTGCTGCGCAGGATGTTGTCGTTGTCCCAGACGGCCTCCAGCTCGAGCTGGAAGTCCAGCTTCTTTTCCGCCATCACCACGCGCACCTTGCGCACGTAGGGGCTGGTCAACGATCCGAGCAGTTTCATTGTGTTGGAGCGAAGCTCTCTTCCCTGGTGCGACCCATTCTACCGAGGCGTGTTTCAGCGCGTGGGCCCGGGGTGTCGCGTGAAATCCACGCGCGCCGGGCGGCCGGGCAGCGCCAGCTCCGCCACCGCCGGCGCCATGCGCGACAGCACGGTGCCGCCGCGCACCACCAGCAGGCGCTGTGCACGCAGGCGCAGCGCTTCTTCGGGCGACGACGCTTGCAGCAGCACAAAGTCGGCACGGCAGCCCACATCCAGGCCGTAACCCTCCAGCCCCAGGATGCGTGCGTTGTTCACGGTGACCGCATCAAAACACTGGCGCTGACCCTGCACGGATGTCATCTGCGCCACGTGCAGTCCCATGGCCGCCACTTCCAGCATGTCGCCCGAGCCCAGCGAATACCAGGGGTCCATCACGCAGTCGTGGCCAAAGCCCACGTTGACGCCGGCGGCCAGCAGTTCCGGCACACGCGTCATGCCGCGGCGCTTGGGGTAGCTGTCGTGACGGCCCTGCAGCGTGATGTTGATCAGCGGGTTGGCCACGGCATGCAGCTGCGCCTCGGCCATCAGTGGGATCAGTTTGCTGATGTAGTAGTTGTCCATGGAGTGCATGGACGTCAGGTGAGAACCCGTGACACGCCCGTGCAGCTTGAGGCGTTGTGTGTGGAAGGCGAGTGTCTCGACATGGCGCGACAGCGGGTCGTCGCTTTCGTCGCAGTGCATGTCCACGCGCAGGCCGCGTTCGGCGGCAATCTCGCACAGCAGGCGCACGCTCTCGGCGCCCTGTTCAGAAGTGCGTTCGAAGTGCGGGATGCCGCCGACCACGTCCACACCCAGGTCCAGCGCGCGCTGCAGGTTTTCAAGCGCGCCCGGCGAACGCAACACGCCGTCCTGCGGGAAGGCGACCAGCTGCAGGTCCAGGTAAGGCGCGACGCGGCGCTTCACCTCCAGCAACGCACGCACCGCCAGCAGGCGGTCGTCGCACACATCAACGTGGCTGCGGATGGCCAAGAGCCCACGTGCCACCGCCCAGTCGCAATACTGCAGCGCACGTTCGGCAATGGCCTCTTCGGTCAGCAGCGGCTTCAGCTCGCCCCACAGCTGGATGCCTTCCAGCAGCGTGCCGCTCGCGTTGACCCGCGGCAGGCCCTGGCTGAGCGTGGCGTCCATGTGGAAATGGGCGTCGACAAAGGGCGGACTCAGCAGGTGTCCGTCAGCGGCGACTTCCGGTGTGCCCGGTGGCGCGCTGAGCGCCATGCCCACGGCAGCAATGCGGCCATCGAGGGCCAGCACATCGATGCCGATGCGCCCGTCGGGCAGCGTGGCGTTTTGTATCAGCAGGTCGGCGGGCATTATCGGCATCGCAGGCTGGAAATGAAGGCGCAGCATACGGCCAGCCCTGCGTTTTCCGCAGGGTTAGCGACGGCTTGCACACCGTCAGGCACCGGCCCTCGCAGCAGCGCGGACATCCGCTTGTCAGGTGCTGGTTATGGGTGCATAGTGGGTCACACACCCCCTGCATTCCGGCCCAGCGCCACCGCTCTTTTCCCTTCCCCCTCGGCCCCCATTTCCAAGCCTTTCCCCCGTGGCTGGCAGACTTGCCTGCTGGCCTGTCTATCCCCTCGCAAAGGAGGTTCTGATGAACTTGACGATCAGCGGCCATCACCTCGAAGTCACGCCCGCGCTTCGTGAGTACGTGCTCACCAAGCTGGACCGTGTGACCCGACATTTCGACCAAGTGGTAGATGTGACCGTGCTGCTGACAGTGGAAAAGATGAAGGAAAAGCAACGACGGCAGAAGGCCGAGGTGACGCTGCACGTCAAGGGCCGCGACATCTTCTGCGAACAGTCCCATGAGGATCTGTACGCTGCCATCGACCAGCTCATGGACAAGCTGGATCGCCAAGTCGTGCGCCACAAGGACCGCCTGCAGGACCACCACCACGAATCGCCCAAGCGGCAGTCCATCAGCGCCTGAAGCGCCTGAACCGCGTGGCGGCTCACTGAAACGGCCCTCCGGGGCCGTTTTGCATGGTGCAAGCGCATGGGGTGGGTTGTTGCTGCGACGCAGCAGCTCCCAGAAAACCACCCGTTTCAGGGCCTTGGTCCAGGTCTTGCGCCTAGGGGCCGACGCTATGATGGCCCGTTTCGCTAACAACTTCGTCGGACCGACCCAGCGGTCCAGCGAAGAGGAATGGTCCGATGAACCGACTCGCCGCCATCCTGCCTGCCAGCAACGTGCTGGTCAACGTGGACGCCACCAGCAAGAAACGCGTCTTCGAGCAGGCCGGACTGCTGTTTGAAAACCAGCACGCCATTGCCCGCAGCACGGTCACGGACAACCTGTTCGCGCGTGAACGCCTGGGCTCCACCGGCCTGGGCCACGCGGTGGCCATCCCGCACGGCCGCATCAAGGGCTTGAAGAATCCGCTGGCCGCGGTGCTGCGTGTGCTGCAGCCGATTCCCTTTGACGCGCCGGACGACGAGCCCGTGTCGCTGCTGATCTTCCTGCTGGTGCCGGAAGCGGCGACGCAACGGCACCTGGAGATCCTGTCCGAGATCGCGGAAATGCTGTCGGACCGTGAACTGCGCGAACGCCTGAAGACCGAAGCCGACGCGGCGGCCGTGCACAAGCTGATTGCCGATTGGGAACCGCTGAAGTCGGTGGCCTGACCGGCCCATGAAACCGACGTCTATCAGCGCCGAAGCGCTCTTTGAGGCGCACCGCGAAGCGCTGCACTGGGAATGGATTGCCGGCCACGCCCACCCCGAACGCCGCTTTGACGACGACGCGGTGCGCGACGCACGCAGCGCGGCTGACCTGGTCGGTTACCTCAACTACATCCACCCCTACCGGGTGCAGCTGGTGGGCCGGCGCGAAGTCGCCTACCTGACCAACGCACAGCCCGAGGCGCTGGAGCGCCGCATCTCGCGCATCGTGACGCTGGAGCCGCCGGTGATCATCGTGGCCGACGCGCAGCAGCCACCCGACCGTCTGGTCGCCATGTGCGACCGCGCCGAGATCCCGCTCTTCGTGACGCAGGACTCTGCGGGTCACGTCATCGACCTGGTGCGCGGTTACCTGGGCCAGCACTTCGCCGACCGCACGACACGCCACGGCGTGTTCATGGACATCCTGGGCCTGGGTGTGCTGCTGACTGGCGAATCCGGCCTGGGCAAGAGCGAACTCGGTCTGGAACTGGTGTCACGCGGCCACGGCCTGGTCGCCGACGACGCGGTGGACATCTTCCGCACCAGCCAGACCGCGCTGGAAGGCCGCTGCCCGCCGCTGCTTCAGAACCTGCTGGAAGTGCGTGGCATTGGCCTCCTGGACATCAAGGCCATCTTTGGCGAGACGGCCGTGCGCCGCAAGATGCGCCTGAAGCTGGTGGTGCACCTGGTGCGCAAGGAAACCATGGAGCGTGACTTCGAGCGCCTGCCCTACGAACCGCTGTACGAAGACATCCTGGGCCTGCCGGTGCGCAAGGTGGTGATTGCCGTGGACGCCGGCCGCAACCTGGCCGTGCTGGTGGAAGCGGCCGTGCGCAACACGGTGCTGCAGCTGCGTGGCATCGACACCTACCAGGAGTTCATCAAACGGCACCAGGCCGCGATGGAGCAGGGTGAGGCCGACTGAGCAGCCCTAACGTGCCCGATGCGGGCACTCGGTCTTGGTGCAGCGTGCATACAGCGACAGCGAATGTTCCTGCAGCGAAAAGCCACGCTCCACGGTCACTTCACGCTGGCGCGTCTCGATCTGCGGGTCGTAGAACTCCTCGACACGGCCGCAGTCGAGGCACACCAAGTGGTCATGGTGGTGGCCCTCGTTGAGCTCGAAGACCGCCTTGCCGCTCTCGAAGTTGCTGCGCGACAGCAGGCCGGCCTGCTCGAACTGCATCAACACGCGGTAGACCGTGGCCAAGCCG
Organism: Betaproteobacteria bacterium; assembly: GCA_031411215.1. Classification (GTDB taxonomy): domain Bacteria; phylum Pseudomonadota; class Gammaproteobacteria; order Burkholderiales; family Burkholderiaceae_C; genus Rubrivivax. Next base: position 2,713 of record JANOAM010000041.1, on the reverse strand, counting down.
ATGTCGGCGCCTTCGGTCAGCAGCGCCTTGAAGACGTCCTCGGCAGTCAGGTGGCGGCGCTCGCTGCGCTGGAAAATCTCCAGGATCTTGATGCGCGGCAGCGTGGCCTTCAGGCCACTGCTCTTGAGTTCATCGGCGTGCTTCAATGGCCTCTCCCGCCCGGGGACAAGGGGTGTCCTCGTCGTCCAGGCCTGCCCCGTTAGAATGCGGCGATCATAGCCAGCGGGGCCGCGTTTGCCCGGATCTGCTGGCAACCCGGGGCCGCCCAAGCCCCACCACCCGATGCCGCGCGCCAACCACGGCCCGTGTCGTTACTCCGCAAGCCCGCCTGCCCGCCGACATGCCACGCCGCTTCTCCGTCATTGCCTGTGCCCTGGCCGCTACCGCGGCGCTGTCGGGCTGCGAATCGCTGCAGCGCACTGACAGCCTGCTGGGTTTCCTCACACCCTACCGCATCGACATCGTGCAGGGCAACGCCGTCACCAAGGAGCAGGCCGCGCAGATCCGCCCCGGCCTGACACGCCTGCAGGTGCGCGACGTGCTGGGCACACCGCTGGTGGCCGACCCTTTCCACGCCCAGACCTGGGACTACATCTTCACGCTGCGCCGGCCGGGCACCGACGCCCAGCGCCGCGTCGTGCAGGTGGTCTTTGAGGGCGACATCGTCAAGAGCATCAACGCGCCGGAGCTGCCGTCCGAGCGCGAATTCGTCGCCAGCATCAGCCGCTTCAAGAACCTGCGCGAACCCAAGCTGGAGCTGACCGAAGACGAGCGCAAGGCCTTGCCGGCCCCCGTGCGCAAACCCGTGCCGCCGCCCGAGCCCATGGGCCCGGTGCGCGCGTACCCGCCGCTCGAACAGAGCTGACCGGGCTCCTTTCCCGTTCAAGCCGCACACAGGAGCACGCCCGTGCTGAACGTCGCCATCGCCGGCAGTTCCGGCCGCATGGGCCGCATGCTGCTGGAAGCCGTGCTGGCCGATCCGCAAGCCCGCCTGGTGGGCGCGCTGGACGTCGCCACCAGCCCCGCACTGGGCCAAGATGCCACCGCCGCTCTGGGACGCAGCAGCGGCGTGCCGATCACGTCGGACCTGCGACAAGGCCTGACGGGCGCGGATGTGCTTATCGACTTCACCCGCCCCGAAGGCACGCTGGCCCACCTGGCGGTGTGCCGCGAACTCGGCGTGCGCGCCGTCATCGGCACCACCGGCTTCACGCCGCAGGGCAAGGCGGACATCGCCGCCTTCGCGCAGCACCTGGCCATCGTCTTCGCGCCCAACATGAGCGTGGGCGTCAACGTCATGCTCAAACTGCTGGAAAGCGCCGCGGCCTCTCTGGGTGATGACTACGACGCCGAGGTCTACGAAGCCCACCACCGCCACAAGGTGGACGCGCCCAGCGGTACGGCGTTGGCCCTGGGTGAAGCCGTGGCCCGCGGCCGCGGTGTGAACCTGGCCGAGCGCGGTGTGTTCACGCGCCACGGCCACACCGGCGAACGCCAGCGGGGCGACATCGGATTCGCCACGGTGCGCGGCGGCGACATCATCGGCGAACACACCGTGCTGTTCGCGGGAAACGGCGAACGCATCGAGGTCACGCACAAGATGTCCAGCCGCAGCAACTACGCCGATGGCAGCCTGCGCGCCGCGCACTTCCTCGTCGGCCGCGCGCCAGGCCTGTACAGCATGGCCGACGTGCTGGGCCTGGCCTGACGCCGCCACACGATGCTGGGCCTGCAGAGCTTCTGGAACAGCACCGACGGCGTGGGCCGCGCGGTGGCGCTGCTGCTGCTGGCCATGTCGGTGTCGGCCTGGGTGCTGATCTTCTGGAAGGGCTGGGTGCTCAAGCGCGCCGCGGCCGACATCGCACGCGCCGTGCCGGCCTTCTGGGACGCGCCAACCTTGGCCGACGGCCGCGCACGCCTGACGGCCATGGACCGCGAACAGGTGCTGCAGCCCTTGCTGGACGCGGCCACCGCCACGCCGCCACCGCAAACACTGGAAGCCACGGGCCGCACCGACAGCCAGCTGACACGTCGCCTGCGCGACGCGCTGCACCGCGGCCTGGCGCACCTGCAGTGGGGCCAGGTGCTGCTGGCCAGCGTCGGCAGCACCGCGCCCTTCGTGGGCCTCTTCGGCACGGTCTGGGGCATCTACCACGCACTGGGCGGCATGGCCGCGGCCGGCAGCATCAGTATCGACAAGGTCAGCGGCCCCATCGGCGAGGCGCTGATCATGACTGCCGCCGGCATTGCCGTGGCCGTGCCTGCCGTGCTGGCCTTCAACGTGTTTGGCAAGTGGGTGGCGTCCTGCGAAGGCGAACTGGAAGGCTTCGCGCACGACCTGCGTGAACTGGTGCTCGACGGCGCACGCCTGGGTGCGAAGGCCTGATGCGATGAGCTTCGGCCGCCTCGAAAGCAAACCCGGCTCGCAGCCCATGAGCGAGATCAACATGACGCCGCTGATCGACGTGATGCTGGTGCTGTTGGTGATCTTCATCATCACGGCGCCGCTGTTGACCAGCAGCCTGAAGCTGGACCTGCCCAAGTCGGACGCCGCCGCCAGCAGCGACACCCCGGCCTTCGTGGCCCTGGCCCTGGACAGCGAAGGGCGCTTCTACATGGGCGACCAGCCGTTGCCCGCCGACCAGGCGCGCAGCCTCATTGCAGCCCGTGTGCGCGACGCCGCGCGACGCGACCCGCAGACCGAAGTCCAGCT
>JANOAM010000040.1:0-3109 GCA_031411215.1 Betaproteobacteria bacterium | reverse complement strand
CTCGTCGATCTGCCGCGGCGTCAGTTCCGTGATCAGCTCACCGGCCTTGTTCAGCACGCCCTTGATGTTGGTCAGCATCACCAGCTTCTCGGCCTTCAGCACCGTGGCCAGCTTGGCGGCGACGAGGTCGGCATTGATGTTGTAGGACTCGTTGCCCTCGCCAAAGCCGATGGGGCTGATGACGGGGATGAACTGGTCGTCCTGCAGCGCCTTCACCACGGCGGGGTCGATGGCGGTAATCTCGCCGACCTGGCCGATGTCGTGTTCCTTGCTCGGGTCGTCCTTGTCGGCCATCTTCATCTTGCGGGCGCGGATCATGCCGCCGTCACGCCCCGTCAAGCCCACGGCCTTGCCGCCGGCGGCGTTGATCAGGCCCACGATGTCCTGCTGCACCTCACCGGCCAGCACCCATTCGACCACTTCCATCGTCTCTTCATCGGTGACACGCATGCCCTGGATGAAGCTGCCCTTCTTGCCGACCTTGGCCAGCGCCTCGTCGATCTGCGGCCCGCCGCCGTGCACCACGATGGGGTTCATGCCGACCAGCTTGAGCAGCACCACGTCCTCGGCAAAGTCCTGCTGCAGCGCCGGGTCCGTCATGGCGTTGCCGCCGTACTTGATGACCAGCGTCTTGCCGTGGAACTTGCGGATGTAGGGCAGGGCCTGGGCCAGGATCTCGGCCTGGTCGCGCGGCGTGATGTGCGACAGGTCGGGTTCGTTGGTGCTGGCGTTCGCGCTGGTGGTCGGAGTAGGCGTGCCCATGGTCGTGGTCTTGCAGGTGAGGTAAGGTGAGGGTCATTGTAGGAAGCGCAGGCGAAGCGCACCGGTTCAACCAAAGGTTCTGACAATGAAACGTGTCTTCAGCTTTCTGGCCGCCGGTGTGCTGGCCGCGTCCACGCTGGGTCAGGTACAGGCCCAGTCGGCGTCACCCACCACGGCGGGCGAGGTGACCAAGGTCGACAAGGCCGCGGCCAAGGTGACCTTGAAACACGGCGAGATCAAGAACCTGGACATGCCCGCCATGAGCATGGTCTTCCGCGCCAAGGACCCGAAGATCATCGAAGGCCTGGTGGTGGGCGACAAGATCCGGTTCACGGCGGAAAAGCTCAACGGGCAGTACACGCTGACGTCCGTCACCAAAGCACCGTGATGGAGCCCCCAAGCTCGCTCGCGCTCGCTACCCCCCGGGGGGGCCGTCCGCCAGCGGCCCGGCAGAGCCGGTTCCGCGGCGGGAAGCTTGGTTCGGACAGCTGACATGCACAGCCACGACCTGAGCCCCTTCGCGCACAGCCACGCTTTTGCCGACGAAGGCCAGAAGCGGCGCGAACAGGCCCTCAGCTGGGTGACGCTGCTGACGCTGGCCACCATGGTGGTGGAACTGGCCTCCGGCTGGTGGACGGGCTCACTGGCGCTCACCGCCGACGGCTGGCACATGGGCACGCATGCTCTGGCGCTGGGCGGCGCGGTGCTGGCCTACCGGCTGTCGCTGCGCGCCAGCAGCCACCGTGCGGTGGCCGGCGGCCCGGCGGGCTTTGCCTTCGGCGGCTGGAAGATCGAGGTCCTGGCTGCCTACACCAGCGGCCTGGTGCTGCTGGGCGTGGCCGTGTGGCTGGCCTGGGAAGGCATCAGCACCTTGCGCAACCCCAGACCCGTGGACTACCGCGACGCGCTGGTGGTGGCGGTGGTCGGCCTGGTGGTGAACCTGGCCAGCGTGTGGCTGCTGTCGCGTGGCAGCGGTGGGCACGGACATGACCACCACGGGGGCCACAAACACGATGACCACCACGATGACCACGCCCATCACAGTCATGACGACCATCATTCCCACGACCACAACTTCAGCGCTGCCTACCTGCATGTGCTGGCCGACGCCTTCACCTCGGTGCTGGCCATTGGCGCGCTGATCGGCGGCGCCTGGTTCGGCCTGGGCTGGCTGGACCCTGCGGTGGCCCTGCTGGGTGCGGCCGTCATCGGGCAGTGGTCATTCGGCATGCTGCGCAGCACCGCCCGAGCGCTGGTGGACGCCACCGAGGACCCGGCGCTGACGCAGCGCATCCGTGACCTGATCCAGGCCGACGGCGACGCCCAGGTGTCGGACCTGCACGTCTGGCAAGTGGGCGCCCGCGCCTGGAGCGCCGCCATCGCGGTGGTGGCCGACCGGCCGGAGGCCGCGGCCACCTACAGGGCGCGCCTGCGGGCGGTGGAGGAACTGCGCCACGTGACGGTGGAAGTGCACCTCTGCCCAGGCGCAGTCTGACCCTTTGACGCGCAGGTGACGCCCGCGCGGGTGTCCGCTGGCTACCATCGTCGGCTTTCCCCACCCCGCAGGAGACACCATGAGCACCACGCTTGCCACGCTCGTCAACCACCAGTGCCGCCTGGCCGTGCGCCCCACGGGCATGGCTGGCCCCGAGTGCTGGCAGTTCAGCGAAGAAGGCGTGGCCGAGCCGGGTGAAGGCGGCGTGGTGGTGAAGGTGCTGTCGCTGAGCCTGGACCCGGCCATGCGCGGCTGGATGAACGAAGGCAAGAGCTACATCCCGCCGGTGGGCATTGGCGAGGTCATGCGCGCTGGTGGCATCGGCGTGGTGGTGGCGTCGAAGAACCCGGCCTTTGCGGTGGGCGACCACGTCACCGGCACGCCCGGCATCCAGGAATACTGGTCCGTGGCGGGCGACCAGATCAAGCGCAGCGGCATGGCCAAGATTGATCTCCGCGCCGGCACCGTCAACCAGTGGCTCAACGTGCTGGGCATGCCCGGCATGACGGGTTACTTCGGCCTGATGGACGTGGGCATGCCCAAGGCCGGTGAAACGGTGGTCATCAGCGGCGCGGCCGGTGCCGTGGGCCAGACCGTGGGCCAGATCGCCAAGCTCAAGGGCTGCCGCGTGGTGGGCATTGCCGGCGGCCCGGCCAAGTGCGAATGGGTGGTCAAGGAACTGGGCTTTGATGCCTGCATCGACTACAAGGCCACCGCGCCGTCAGGCGCGAACAAGTGGGACGCGGTGAAGGACGGCTTGAAGCAGCACTGCCCGCAGGGCGTGGACATCTACTTCGACAACGTTGGCGGCGAGATCCTGGACGCCGTGCTGACACGCATCAACAAGAAGGC
>JANOAM010000039.1:0-7373 GCA_031411215.1 Betaproteobacteria bacterium | reverse complement strand
CCGCGTGTGTGCAGGCCCACGTGCTGGATGCGCTGAACGAGCGCCGGCGTGTCCTTGGGCTGGATGAGCCGCATCTGCAGATTCGCGCGCGTGGTGATCTGCACGTAGCCGGTGGTGAGGTCCTTCGCGATGTGCGCCAGCTCGCGGAGCTGGAAGGTGCGGAGCTGCCCGCCGGGGATGCGCAGCCGCGCCATGAAGGCTTCCTTGTTCGGCGTAAGGTAAAAAAGGCCGTTCCATTTGAAGCGGAAGATTTCCTCCTTCTCAGGCGCTTTGTTCGCGGCGGCGCAGTCGAGCAGCACGGGGTAGGCGTCGAGCGGGTGCAGCTCCTTTTTCACGCGCTCCTCGAAGATAAGATCTTCGTGCGAGACTGTCCTTTCCACTGCCGGCGCGCCTTCCACGTCGGTGAAGCGCTGGCCGCGCGCTGTGTTCTGCCACGCGATGGCCAAGCCAGTCGCAACAACTTGCGCCCGCCAGTCGAAGAACTGTTGCGCGAGTCGCAACCAATTCGCGCCCTGCGCCGGGCGCTGACGGCTGTGGGCAGGGTGGGGTTTTCTGCAGCTCCGAATCAGCAAACTGCCGATGGCCAAGCAGCGGGCGCCGGGCTACAACCCTGACAGAGCCGGGAGCCCACGCAGACCCATGGATGTCCTTGAACGCGCGACGGTGCTGCACTACCACCGCCACCGCTTGGCCGAACACGGCGCAGGCACGGCACAGGCCCTGGGCTGGCGCGGCGCCGACAGCCAGCGGCGGCGCTTTGAGGTCATCGCGGCTGTGACGGACTTCAACGGATCGTCGGTGCTGGACTTGGGCTGCGGCACCGGTGACCTGAAAGCCTACCTGGATGCACGCTTCACCAGCCTGCGCTACCTGGGCATCGACCAGATGCCCGAATTCATCCAGACCGCCAGCGCCCGCTTCGCGCACCAGGCCGATACCGCGTTTGTGCAGGGTCCCTTCGACACGCTGACGCTGCCCAAGGCTGATGTGGTGGTGGCTTGCGGCGCCCTGGGCTACCGCTGCGCCGACCCGCACTGGGTGTTCAGGTGCATCGCCCACATGTACGCTGCGGCCACCCGGCTGCTGGTCTTCAATGTGCTGGACGCAGCCCACTTTCCTGCCCACCCGCTGCTGGTAGGGCGTGACGTAGCGGAACTGCAGGCCTTCTGCCGCAAACTGTCGCCAGAGGTCCATCTTTTGCAGGGTTATGCCGTGGACGACGCCACCCTGGTCATGCACACCCGTTCAAGAGGCTGAAGCCCCCATGTCCAGAACCAGTTTCATCGTGCTGCTTGTGCTGGCGCTGCTTTGGCTGGTGGAAGGCAGCGTGGGCAGCGCGCTGCCGCCCAAGGAGGTGCTGATCCTGGCGGGGCCCAAGCTGGGCAGCTACGACGACCACGCCAACCGCTACGCGGAATTCCTGCGCAAGCCGGGCTTTGGCCCGCACATTGAAAACCTCAACAACTCGCTGGAGATCGTCAACCGACTGGACGACGAGAAGGCGCGCAACCAGGTCGGCTTCACCGCGCAGGCCGTGGACCCCAAGGCCCATCCGGACCTGCGTTCGTTGGGTGTGGTGGAACTGCAGCCGCTGTTCGTGTTCGTGCGCGCCAGCCTGGGTGAAGTCACCACACCGGCGGCCTTTGCCGGCAAGCGGCTGGTCATGCCCCCCGCCGGCAGCGCCACCGCGCAGGCCGCGCTGGATGTGCTGAAGGCCTACGGTGTGCAACCCGAAGGCCAGCAGATCCAGCACCTGCTGCTGAAGGACGCCGCGGCCGCGCTGCAACACGGTGAACACGACGTGGGCTTCTTCATGCTGGCCCCTGGCAGCGACGTGATCCGCGGCCTGGTGCAGGACCCCGGCCTGCGCCTTTTCTCCTTCACCGAGAACGTGGCGCTGACGCGCAAGATCAGCTACCTCAAGCCCGCGTTGCTGCCACGCGGTGCCTACGACCTGCGCGCGCCGCTGCCACCGCAGGATGTCGCCCTGGTGGGTGCGACGGTGAACGTGGTGGTGCGCGAGAAGACGCACCCGGCCCTGATCTACACGCTGCTGGACACGCTGAAGGAAGTGCATGGCGGCGTGTCGCTGGTGTCCGGCCATGGTGAGTACCCCAGCCTGGTAGCCACGGCCCTGCCCGTGCACCCGCTGGCCAGTGAGTGGGCCAAGACCGGCACACCCTGGTTGTTTGCCCACCTGAACCCGACACTGGCCGGCTTGGTGGACGCCTACTGGGGACCGGCGCTGTTCCTGCTGGCCCTGGTGTCGGCCTTTGGCACCATGCGCTCACTGAGCGAATTCATCCAGGACGCCGCGCTCAATGCGGCCCTCTTCTTCCTGCGCTGGCTGCAGCGCCGGGTCGACGCCGGACGCCAGCCGGGGCCACTGAGCCGGCTGCTGTTCAAGGCCGCGGAGGCGGTGGTGGTGCGTGAGGACAACGCCGACAGGGCGCGGGCGCAACTGGAGCGGTTGCGACCGCACCTGGGCCTGAGCTGAACCCCGGGTTCAGGGCTCGGCGATGGTCGGCGCCAAGGCCAGCAGCAGGCGCCGGCGCAGCCTGTCGATCAGCGCGTAGATGCACTGGAACACCGCCACGAAGAACAGCATCACCAACGCCATCAAGGCCAGTTGCTGGGTGAGGCCAGGCAGGCGCTCCAGTTCACGCAGCGTGACGGTGGTGGCCTCGATCACGCCCACCGCCGCGCCGAAGCCCGAAGACAGCACCACCACGAAGAAGGCGCGTGCCAAGCTCATCATGAACAGCAGCGCACCGGCGCGTGAACCGGCACGCCACTGGCGCAGCGCGTCCACAGCGTTGTCACTGACATAGGCCGTGGTGTAGACCGCCAAGGCCAGCACCACCGCCCACCAGGCGTCCAGGCTCAGCCGCCAGGGGCCCAGGCTCACATGGGGCGGCAGCACGTTGACCAGGAAGAACATAACGACAAACGTAGGCGCAGCGCGCAGCAGCGCCACAAGGGCAGCGCAGGCACGGCCGGACTTGCCGCCCGCCAGTCGCGCCGCCGCCAGCGGCAAGCCCAGCACCAGGCCCAGCGCCAGGGCACTGGCCGCGATGCCCAGGTTGACGCCCAAGGCGGCGGTGAAGCGCAGCACGAAGCCGGGCAGTTCTTCAAGCACGGGAGCGTCCTTGCAAGCCACGTGCGGCGGCGCCGGCCTGCCAGCGGTTGCCCAGCCACACCACGGCCGACACCAGGGCCATGTAGAACACCAGCAGCAGTGCAAAGGTGGTGGCGCGGTCGGTGGAAAACGAGGCGATGTCGGTCTGCGCCGACAGCAGTTCGGGCACGCCTATGAGCGACGCCGCCGGGCTGCCACGCGTGGCGTTGACCACAAAGGCCACCACCTGTGCCCGTGCGCGTTGCACGGCCTGCCGCAGGCCGGCATCCCCGCCTTCCAGACGCAGGCTGGCGCGCGCTTCGGCAATCGCCTGCCCCGCATTGCTGCCGTTGAACAGGCCCAGCACCGTGACGGCCAAAGCCAGGGCCAGCGTGGGCGAATGCGCACCCAGCGCACTGCCCAGCACGCCGGCAAAGATCATCAACAGCACCAGCGGTGTGGACTGCATGCACATCAACAAGCCCCGCGCCGGCCAGCGCAGCCAGCGCCGTCTGTCGGCCAGGCCCGCAGCCAACACCAGCCCGAAGGCCACCGTGGCCAGCACCGCGCCCAGCACCAGGGCCAACGAGTAGCCCACGCCCTGCAGGAACAGGTCCAGCGCGATGCGGGTCTTCAGCATGGGCAAGGTGATGTGCACGCCGCAACAAGCGCCCAAGCCCTGTTCGAAGCGGTCCACCCCTTGCGCGAAGGGCGTGGGCTCCAGGTGGTTGTCGTAGGGCGCGGTCCGACAGACCGGGTTGATGAGTGCGGCCGCATCGGCGCAAGGCGGCTGGCTCCAGCGCCGCTGTTGCGCTTGCAGGAATTCAGTGGCAATGCCATGGCGCTGCGCCAGTTGCAGCACGCTGCCGTCTGCGTGCAGGTCCTGCATCGCCAGGCCCAGCGCACGCGCCAGGTCGGCGCCACCGGCCTTGTCCACCGCGGCGCCCCAAGGCAGCGGCGCGAAGCCGAACTTCAAGGCCTGGTGCGCACGGAAGCTGTCCTGCTGCCAGTGGCGGGCGAACAGGCTGTCGTCCTGCGCCGCCAGCACGCAGCTGCCGGTGTGCAGCTGTTCGATCATCTGGTGCGCGTCGGCAAACAGCATCAGGCGTGCGCCATGGCCGGCCAGGTCGGCGTTGGTGGCGTTGCCCACGGTTACGCACACGGTCTTGCCGGCCAGGTCGGACAGGCCCGCCAGGGCCAAGTCGCGCCGGCCCACCACCACGGTCCTGGACTGGTAGTAGTGCGGCTGCACGAAGGTGGCCTGGCCGTCGCGCAACATGGTGTGGCCGGTGGCGGCGATGAGCACGTCCACTCGCCCTTCGCCCAGCATCGCCATGCGGTTGGCCGGTAAGACGGTGACCAAGCGTGCCTGCAGGCCCAGACGTGAGGCCCAGGCCTGCGCCAGATCGACTTCAAAACCGGCCGGCGGCTGGCCGCCCGTGCTGCTGCCAAACGGTGGGTAGTCGCCGCGCACGCCCACGCGCAACTCGCCTGCGCACAGCACACGCACCAAGGTCTGGGCGGCCGTGTCGGTCTTGTTGCAAGGGGCCGTGGCCCGCGACCTGGCCTGGCTCAGCAACTCAGCCAGCGCCGCCGGGTCGGCGCGCGCCGCGCCCGCACACAGCCCCAACAGCAGGGCCAGCAGGGCCAGGCAGCTGCGCAGCCTGACTTCAGCGCTGCGCCGCAGTGGCGTGACCGATGTCCAGCACATGAAAGTCGGCAAAGGCGCCATCGCCCAGCAGATGCAGTCCTTGACCCAGGTAAGCCTGCAGCACCTGCGTCGGCAGGCCCTGCAGCTTGTGGCGCGGCAGCGGCACCGACACCGTGCTGGCCACCTGCGCCTGCAGACTCGACTCGGCCAGCAGAACCTGCGTACGCTCCAGGCTAATGAACGAATTGTGCGTCATGACAGCCAGGCCACCGGGCGCCAGGTGCAATGCCAGCCCACGCAGGAAAGGGTCGACCAGGGCGCGACCGTCCGCGCCGCCGCTGCTCCAGCTGGGCAGGCGCCCATCGTTCAACGTGTGTTGCACCGGGAACTGCGGCAGGTTGGCGACGATCACGTCAAAACGCTGGCCCGCGCAGGGCGCCCACATGTCGCCCTGCACGACCTGTGCACGCTCGCTCAAGCCCAGGTCGGCCAGCAGTTCACGTGTGCAGGCCACGGCGCCGGATTCGACATCCACTCCCAGCGCCTGCTGCGCGCCCTGGGCCAGCAGCGTGGCCATCACCAGGCCGCTGCCGGTACCGATTTCCAGCGCCGAGCCGCCTGCCAGACGTGCCGAATGCTGGCGCAGGCGCAGCATCAGCGCCGCGGTGTATTCGGTGGGCAGGAAGTGGGCGGGGATCATGGCGGCGGGTGGCGCGTTCACCACTCGGCGGGCTTGGGGTGGTGCTTCATGATGCAGTCGATGACTGCGCCGGAGGTCTGTGTCATCGTGGGGCGCCCTCCACGCATCACTTCGCCAGGAATGGGGTCCCCGCGCACATCCGGCGGGTGCAGGTGGAAGGAATAGACCACACCGCTGTCCAGCGTGACCACCAGTTCGTAGTCGAGCTTGCCCTTTCGGTTCAAGCTTCTCCACACACCCTTTTCGATGTCGTATTCGGTGATGTTGCCGTCGCGATCGAAGCCTTTGTAGATAGTGGGGGACTCGGCCTTGCGCTTGAGCTCGGCTTCGCGCGCGATCTTCAACTGTTCCGCCGCCAGCATTTCCCGCGCCACGTCGGGGTCGGCCTTCACGGTGTTCACGATCTCGTCCACGTCGGCGTAGTCCGTGTCCGCGTCCTTCATGCGGTTGAGGACCAGCCGTGCGGCCGCCCACAGGGCATTGCTGCCGCTGAAGTGTTTGGTCGCCAGGAAGACGACGCCCGCATCGTCGCCACCCACCTTGAGGCATTGCACGACAGGGCCGAACGCGGCGGCAAAACGCGCACGCTGCGCCGTCAGCCGTGCGCTGTGGTGCAGCGGCCCAGGTGTGGGCGGCTGTGCCCATGGGGTGGCCGGCGCCGCGGCCGCACGTACCGTGGCGGCGGAGCGGTCAGTCTTCAGCATCGAAAGTGAAGACACGTTTCTGGCCGTCGGCGAGGCTGTTGATGTGAGCGGCGCGGATGAGCGGCAACACATGCGCGGCGATGGCCGGTGACTGCAGGCACAGCGTGACGATGGCCGCGTCCACCACCACGCAGGTGACGCTGGTCTTGTCCTTGGCGCTGAGCTTGGGGATGTAGAGGTCCTTGCCGCCCAGCTGGATCTGCAAGTTGTCGATGGTGGGGTTGGCGTTCTGCAAGTCGTTGCGGATCAAGGACCCGTCGTGCTGCGCGAACACCGTGCCCAGGGTCAGGCCGGCCACGAAGCCGGGGAATTCATCGCGCTGAGGAGTGGTCATCTTCTTGATCGCCGTGGCATAGCCGTCCACGCCGCCACCGGCGTCGTTGGCATGAAAGCGCAGCAGGAAGGCCGGCAGCGTCATGGCGGTCACCGTGCCACCCACCAGGTCGGCCAGGTTCTTGGGCACAGGCACACCCAGTTGGCCCAGGATCTGGGTCACGTGTTCGACGCTCACCGCGTCGTTGCCCGCTTGCAGCTTTTCCTTGATGGCCTTGACCAGGTTGGTGATGGGCAGGCCCTTCTTGGCCGCCAGATCCTTGCCGTATTTCGTGAGCTTCTTGGTCGCCAGTTCGCGCTGCACCACGCCTGCCGTATGGGCCTGCACGGGCGCTGCGCTGCCGAACAGGCCTTGCAGCCGCCGGCCCTGGGCCTGGGCCAGCGGGCTGTGGCTGATCCAGCTGAGGCCGCTGCCCGCGGCCTCTTCGCGTTGCGCCACTGGCGTGACGCGGGCCGCTTGTGGCGCGGCCGTTCTCTCGGTGTGGCGCATGGCGTGGCTACGCGTCGCGGCGCGACTTCTGCTGCAAAGCCTTGGCGCCCATCAGGTCGGCCTCTTTTTCCAGGCTGGCGTCGTCGTTCACCGCCACGCCACCGGCCATCTGCATCGTGGGCTGCACGCGGCCCTGCCGTTGCTGCACCACGTGCCAGGCCTCGTGCGGCAGGTGCTGTTCCTGGCCCGGCGCCACATGGATGTCGTTGCCCTGGGCGTAGGCGTGTGCGTCCAGCTGCGCGGGCTGGCTGGAATTGCTGTGCACACGCACGTCGGACAGGTCCATGCCTGACAAGGACTCGACACCGCCTTTCAGCGCGTCGGGCATGCCGGTCTGGTTGGGCTTCGCGGCCTTCGGCGCGGCGCCTTCGAAGCGG
>JANOAM010000038.1:0-33031 GCA_031411215.1 Betaproteobacteria bacterium | reverse complement strand
GCAGCGCTTGCGCGACTGCACCGGCAGTTCAATGCCCGCCGTGCGCGCCAGTCGCGCCGCACCGGTGCCGGCTGCGTTGACCACGGCGCCGCAGTGAATGCGCCGGCCGTCCTGCAGCACCACCGCCTGCACGCGGCCGTGATCGCAGTCCAGCGACACCGCTTCGGCCTGCAGCACCTGCACGCCCAGCGATCGCGCCTTGTGCCGCAGGCCGTTCATCAGCGCGTGCGCGTCTATCCAGCCTTCGCCTGACAAGCCCAGCGAGCCGGCCGCCAGGTCATCCACCCGCAACCACGGGAAACGCGCGGCCAGGTCGGCTGGTGTCTGCAAGGCCACGTCGACGTTTTCGCTCCGCTGCACGGCGTGGTTGGCCTGCAGCACGCCCAGCCCGGCGGCAGTGGCCAGGAACAGGTAGCCCGCTTCGCGAAAAGCCAGGTCCGGGCCTCGCCCGTCTACTGCCAGCCGCTCCGCAGCTTCGCGGAAGAAGCGGGTGCCGTGCTGCGAAATGCGCACGTTCTCCGCCGTGCTGAACTGGTGGCGTATGGACGCCAGCGACCGTGTGGTGGCGCAGTCGCGGAAGCTGAGGTCGCGTTCCAGCAGCAGCACGCTGCCCCGGAAACCCGTGTCCTGGGCCAGGAAATACGCCACGGCGCTGCCCACCACGGCAGCGCCCACAATGACGACGTCAAAACGGTCTTGCATCCCGGGAGTGTTCCACGCCTTGGCAAGCGCATCCCTGCCCACGACGGCCCGAAAGTTGCGACCATCTACCCCAGCATGTCAGTGCAGTGTGTGATCGACATTGAAGCCTCGGGCTTTGGCCGCAGCAGCTACCCCATCGAGGTGGGCTACGTGCTGCCCGACGGCCGCGCCCGCTGCATGCTGGTGCGCCCCGCGCCTGGTTGGGCGCACTGGGATGACAAGGCCGCGTTGGTGCACGGCATCACGCGCGAGTCGCTGCAGACCCACGGCCGGTCGGTGGATGAGGTGGCCGCTCTGCTCAACACCGACCTGGCCGGCCTGACGGTCTACTGCGACGGTTGGGCCCACGATTTCACCTGGTTGGCCGTGCTGTTCGAAGAAGCCGGACTGAGCCCCGCGTTCAAGCTGGAATCGGTGAACCGCCTGCTGCGCGACACGCAGCTGGGCCAGCTGGACGAAGCCCGCCGCGGCGCGCTGAACGAGATGGGCTTGACCCGCCACCGCGCCAGCAACGACGCACGCGCGCTGCAGACGGCGCTGTCGCGCGTCAACCCTTAGCCGGTTCTACGGGCTCGGCCAGGGCGCGGTCACGCTCCTGCAGCTGCCGCCACATCACCTTGCCGGACCCGCTCTTGGGCAATGCGTCCATGAAGTCCACGATGCGCGGCACCTTGTAGGCCGCCATGTGTTCACGAGCCCAGGCGATGATGTCTTCGGCCGTGGCCTTGCCACGGTGTTCTGCGCGCAGCACCACGGCGGCCTTGACGGTCTCGCCACGGTAGGGATCGGTGACGCCGTAGACGCAGGCTTCCTGCACCAGCGGGCACTTGAAGAGCAGCAGTTCCACCTCGCTGGGCCAGATCTTGAAGCCGCTGGCGTTGATCATGCGTTTCAGGCGGTCGGTGATGAAGAAGTAGCCTTCTTCATCGCGACGGCCCAGGTCGCCGGTGCGGAAGAAGGGCTTGCCGTCGATCTCGATGAACGCCGCTTTCGTCGCTTCCGGGTGGCCCCAATAACCCTTGAAGACCATGGGGCCGTGGGTGACGATTTCGCCGGTCTCACCGGTGGGCTGCTCCTCCAACGTGGTGGGGTCCACGATGCGGCTGTCGACACCGAAGATGGGGATGCCCAGGCACTGCAGCTTGGCGCGTTCCGGCGGGTTGGCGTGGCTTGGCGCGGCGGTTTCGGTGAGGCCATAACCTTCGGCAAACGTCAGGCCGAATTCCGCTTGCAGGCGTTCCGCCACCGCATGCGGCATGGCCGCGCCGCCGCCTGACAGGTAGCGCAGGCTGGACAGGTCAAAGCTCTTGTAGTTGGGGCTGCCGAAGAGGTCGATGATCATCGTGGGGATGCAGGTCCAGTGCGTAACCCGGTGGCTGCTGATCAGGCGGCCCGCCAGTTCGCGGTCCCAGCGCGGCAGCAGCACGACGGTGGTGCCCAGGTACACCGAGCCCAGCACGCCGTACATCATGCCGGTGATGTGGAACATGGGCACCACGCCCAGGCTGGTGGATTCCGCGCTGGCATGGCCCCAGAGCCCGCCGCCCACCACATTGGCCATCAACGTGCGGTGCGTGTGCACGCAGCCCTTGGGCAGGCCCGTGGTGCCGGACGTGTAGGGCAGCAGCGCCATGTCGTCGGGCTGCGCGGTGTGCGGGCCAATCTTGTCAATGTCCGCGTGGCCGGCGGCGATGGCGTCCACCCAACGCACGGTGCCGGCAGGCAGCGGCGGGTCGCTGCGCAACCAGTCCAGCACGGTGGCGTTGGGGGCCAGAGCCGGGTCCAGTACTTCGGGCATGGCGTCGTTGAGGCGGGTGGCGACGATGTGCTGCGCCCGTTCGCCCGCAGGCAGCCGGCTGTTGGCCTCGGCCACGATGCCGGCCAGGTCGGCCGTGGTCAGCACGACCTTGGTCTGCGGGTCGGTGATGTAGTGGCCGAACTCGTCGGCACGGTTCATGGGGTTCACCGGCACCACCACCGCATTGGCGCGCTGCACGGCATAGAACGCGATCACGAACTGCGGGCAGTTCTGCATGAAGAGCGCCACGCGGTCGCCCTTGGCAACGCCATGCGCCTGGAGCCAAGCGGCCAAAGCCTCAGCCAGGCGCTTCAGGTCACCGTAGCTGAGCGGCCGACCGAAGAAGACATAGGCCGGCTTGTCGGGGTAGCGCGTGGCGCTGACTTCCAGGTTGAACCACAGGGACGTTTCGGGCACCACCAGTTGGCGGGGCAGCCGGGTCGGCCAGGCGTCGGCATGCAAGGGAATGGCGGTGGTGGACAAATCGGGCTCCGTAGGGCGAACCCAACGGTGTACCGGCAAGCGGCCGCCGCGTCATCCAGCCTTTCCCGCAGAGTGGGTGCCGCCTTGGTGACAGCACTGCCCTGCTCTCATTGGCTCACTCGCGCTTGGCTTCCTGCTTCCAGCGCAGGCAGGCGCTGTGGGTGGCGAAGTCGCTGCGCGCGCATTCGCGTTCCATGCAAACGTGGAACCGCACGCTGTCACGCGGGCCGCAGGCGGGGGCCGGGCCGGTGGATTCGGGGATGGGTGCGGGCACCGGCACAACCGGTGCAGCGGCGGCCGCTTCGGGCTTGGCCTTGGTTTCGGTGGCCTTGGCGGGCTTGGCTGGAGCGGTCGCGGCTGGCGTCTTGTCGCGGCCACGAGCCGGGGCTTCGACGGTCCTCACGGGTTCGCTGGGCGGCAAGACCACCGTGTTGACTTCGGCGGCTTGTGCCACCGGGGCAGCCGCGGGCACGCTGGCCGCTGCGGCCGGCAGCGGCGCGGGCGCGGAGGCAACTGGAGCGGGTGCGGGTGCCGATGCAGCAGGCAGCGGTGTTGGCGGCGCGGCGGGTGTCTCGGCGGGCACTTTGGGCCACAACACAAAGCCGGCCACGGCCGCCGCCAAGGCCGCGGCACCCAGCACCAGCGGGAGACGAGACGCTTTGGCCTGCGGCGCGACCTGAGATGTGCGGTCTGCGGCCATCTCCGGAGCCGGCGCGGCCGGTTCGGGCACAGGCGCGGGCGGCTGGGCCGGCAGGTTCACCCGGGTCACAGGCTGGGCGGGCGGCAGCGGCGGCCGCACGGTGTGGGACTCGATGTAGACGTGCTCCACGGCACCGGCAGCCGGCACCGTGGGCGACAAGGCGCCGGCCGGCTGGACAAGCAGCGTGGAGTCGGCGTCCACGGGCAGGTCCACCGCGTCGCCTGCCGCCTTGTGCGGCAGCACGTCGGTGCGTTCCCAGGCTGTGGGCGGCGCGTCCGGCGGACGCCGGCTCGGCGCCTTGCGCTGACCGGTCAGCACCTCGCGCAATTGGGCCACGCTCTGAGGGCGGTCCATCGGTCGCGGGCACAGCATCCAGTCGATGGTGTCCAGCAGCGCCTGGCTGCAACCAGGCAGGTGTTCGGCCGTCAGGTCCGTGCCTTCGTCATGCACGGTACGCGTGGTGGCGGGCGCGGGCGGGCGGGCCAACAGCATGTAGTGCAGCGTCGCGCCCAGGGCGTAAAGATCGGTCCAGGGGCCCTGCTTCACCGAGCCGGCTTCGCCGTACTGTTCGATGGGCGCGTAGGCTGGCTTGAGGATGGCCGTCAGCGCCTGGCTCTTGTCGCTGAGCACACGCCGCGCGGCGCCAAAGTCCATCAGCACCGGGCGGCCGTCGGGTTCGATCTGGATGTTGTCGGGCGCGATGTCGCGGTGGTAGACACCTTCGGAGTGCAGCTTCTCTATCGCGCCCAGCAGTTGCATCAGCATCGTGCGCAGCCAGGCTTCTTCAGGCGCGCCGCCCATTTCCTGGCGGATTTCCTTCAGCGTACGGCCGCGCAGCACCGGCATGGCCATATAGGCCGTGCCGTTGGCTTCCCAGAAACGGTAGACCTTCAGCAGCGACGGGTGGTCGAAGCGTGCCAGCAGCTTGGCTTCGTTGACGAAGGAGCGCAGGCCCAGCGCAAAGACCTCGGCGTCGGACTGCGAACGCAACGACACGTGCATGGTCTCGGTGCGGCCCACCAGCGAGGCCGGCATGTACTCCTTGACCGCCACTTCGCGTTCAAGGGCATGATCGAAGGCCAGGTAGACGATGCCGAACCCGCCCACCCCCAGCAGCCGCAACAATTCGAATTCGCCCAGGCGCGTACCCACCGCCAGCGCGCTGGGGGTCTCGACTCGCATGGGTGAAGAGTTCGACGACATGGATAACAAAGCTTACCAGGGTTGCTTTCTGCAACCTTCCTACTTCCGCGCTAGAAACGCCCGCATTTCGCGCACCCGGCCCCGCGCCGCCTGGCCCCGGTGAGCAGCCTGGGCGGGATGCGGGACCTGTGGTCCTGCCGCGGCTTCATGCGCCTGTGGACAGCGCGGCTGGCTTCGGTGGCGGCCAGCCAGATGCTGATGGTGGCGCTGGGCTGGCAGATGTACGACCTGACCGGCTCGGCCTGGGACCTGGGCCTCGTGGGCTTGGCGCAATTCGTTCCCGCCCTGCTGATGGCGCTGCCGGCGGGGCACTTCATAGACCGACACCACCGTGGCCGCATCCTGGCCGGCTGCCTGGCGGTGAACCTGCTCATGGCCGCGGCGCTGACGGCGGGCAGTGCGGGCGGGCTGGTCACACGCGGCTGGCTGCTGGTGCTGTCCATGGTGCTGGGCTCCTTGCGCGCCGTGCAGATGCCGACCCAGCAGGCGCTGACGCCGCTGCTGGTGCCCGCCGCGCAACTGCCGCGTGCGCTGGCCTTCAGTTCTGCCGGGCTGCAGAGCGCGGTCATCGCCGGCCCGGCGCTGGGCGGCCTGATCTACGCCCTGGGCCCCGCCACCACCTACGGCTGCTGCGCCGCCCTGTTCGCGCTGGCGACCGGGCTGGCGTTGACCATCCGCTACGAACATGAACCGCCACCGCGCGAAACGCCGTCCTGGCACAGCATGCTGGCCGGCCTGCGTTTTGTGGTGGAAAACAAGGTGGTGCTGGGCGCCGTGACGCTGGATCTTTTTGCCGTGCTGCTGGGCGGCGCCACGGCGCTGCTGCCCATGTTCGCCAAGGACATCCTGCACGTCGGGCCCGTGGGCCTGGGTGTGCTGCGCGGCGCACCAGCCATAGGCGCACTGGCCATGTCTGTCTGGCTCACGCGGCGTCCGGTCAAGCGGCGCACGGGCGTGCTGCTCCTGGGTGCGGTGGCGGTGTACGGCCTGTGCATGCTGGTCTTCGGCTGGTCGACCAGCTTCGGGCTGTCGATGGCGGCCCTGGTGCTGAGCGGGTCGGCCGACATGGTCAGCGTCGTCATCCGCCAGACCCTGGTGCAGTTGGAAACGCCGGACCACATGCGCGGCCGTGTCAGCGCGGTGAATTCGCTGTTCATAGGCGCGTCCAACCAGCTGGGCGAATTCGAATCCGGCGCCACTGCGGCCGCGCTGGGCCCGGTGGGCAGCGTGGTGCTGGGCGG
This sequence comes from Betaproteobacteria bacterium, assembly GCA_031411215.1. Classification (GTDB taxonomy): domain Bacteria; phylum Pseudomonadota; class Gammaproteobacteria; order Burkholderiales; family Burkholderiaceae_C; genus Rubrivivax. The sequence goes on along the minus strand of JANOAM010000038.1, from coordinate 26,904 downwards.
CGCCGGCGTGCTGCTGGTGGCGGTGCTCTGGCCTCGGCTGTTCCCCGCCTTGGCGCGGCGGGACACCTTGCTCCCGGGCGGCACGGCCGGTTCAGCGCAGCGCTGAACCGGGGCACGGGCCCGGAACGCAGGTGGGGCAGAGAAGGCAGCTTGTTCAGCGGGCTTGCCTCATCCACGTTTGGCCTGGGCTCGCTCACGTCCTGCGCGTGAACGGACCTTCCACTTCTGCACGACGGCCTTGCGTTCCAGCGCGGTGATGGTGTCGCGCCGCGCCTCGCGCAAGAGCTTGCGGTAGTTGGCCAGGCGCTCCGGGCTCACGGTGTCGCGCACGGCGCAGCCGGGTTCGCTGTCGTGCAGGCAATCGCGGAAGCGGCAGGTCAGGGCCAGCTTCGCGATGTCTTCGAACACCACGCCCAGCTGTTCCGCATCGCCATCCAGGCGCAGGGTGCGCAGTCCTGGCGTGTCGATGATGCAGGCGCCGCAAGGTGTGGTGTGCAGCGAGCGTGCGGTCGTCGTGTGGCGGCCGCGGCTGTCGCCCGTGCGGTTGGCACCGGTGAACGCCACCTCGAGTCCGGCCAGCGTGTTGGTCAGCGTGCTCTTGCCGGCGCCGCTGGAGCCCACCAGCACCAAGGTGCGGCCGGGTTCAAGCCAGTCGGCCAGGCCTGCACGCGCGTCGTCGTGCAGGGCGTTGACGGCCAGCACGGCCACGCCGGTCACCGCCCGCCGAACCTCGTCCACGCGCTGGGCAGGGTCGGTGCACAGGTCGGCCTTGGTCAACACCACCACCGGCTCCACGCCGGCCATGCGCGCCAGGGCCACAAAACGTTCCAGCCGGCGCAGGCTGAAGTCGTGGTCCAGGCCCATCACCAGCAAGGCCGTGTCGACATTGCTGACGATGACCACCCGCGTCACCTTGTCGCGCCCGTCGTGCAGGCGGCGCGCCAGCTGGTTGAGCGGCGGCACCCGTTCGTGCACCCACCACTCACCGAGTTCATTGCGCTGGGCCAGCACCCAGTCGCCGACTGCCAATGCGTCACCTTCCGCGGCCAGCATGGCGCGGAGCGCGGGCAGCATGCGGGCGCCGGACTCCTGTGCGCCGTCGTGCAGGGTGAGGCCTTCGCGCTGCAGTTCCACCACGCGGCGCAGGGCCGGTTCGGTGCAGTCGCTGTGCAGGGAAACGAGTTCCTGGATCACGGCCTGCGTCAGGCCAATGCCGCGCAGCCGTTCGAATTCCAATGAAGTGATCATGGAGCTTTCCGGACAAGACAAACCATCGCGGCGCGCCAAGGCGCAAGCCGCCAACGCCAGGGCATGGGCCCAGGCAGCGAGGGGGGGATGTCTGTCAGCCGCGACGAGCCGTCACGGCGGTGCGGAAACTACGAGAAAGCACCATTTATTCCGGCGGGCCAAGGAGCCCGGCCGGGTGCCAAGCTGTTTCAGCTGGCGCAGGCCGACAGGAGGGCGAGATCAGTGGTCTTCATGGCGGCCTCCAGCGGTGGGTTGAACGAGGAGCGCAATGTGCGCCGCCGACCTCAATGCGTCAAGGCCTCCAACAGGGGAGCTGTGGCCCGCCGTCCACAAACGGACCGATATGCTGACGCGCATGAATGAAGACGCAGGCTTTGCGCTGGTGCATGAAGACGAGGCGATGGTGGTCGTGGACAAGGCCGCGGGCCTGCTGTCCGTGCCGGGCCGTGGCGAAGGCGTCGCGCTGAACCTCACCACCTATGTGCAGGCGCGTTGGCCTGACACGCTGGTGGTGCACCGGCTGGACCAGGCCACGTCGGGCCTTATCGTTTTTGGCCGTGGGCCTGACGCGCAACGTGCGCTGAGCGTCGCGTTCGCAGAGCGGCGTGTCTACAAACGCTACGAGGCTGTCGTGCAGGGTGTGATCCGTGACGACGAAGGTGACGTGGCGCTGCCGCTGATGGTGGACTGGCCCAACCGCCCGCGGCAGATCGTGCACCTGACTGAGGGCAAGCCCGCGCTCACCCGATGGCGTGTGGCCGCGCGCAGCGCCACGCTCACACACGTGCTGCTGGAGCCGGTGACCGGCCGCTCACACCAGCTGCGAGTGCACATGCAGGCGCTGGGGCATGCCATCGTGGGCGACGAGTTGTACGGCCCGCATCCGCCGCAGGCCGGCCGGCTGCTGTTGCACGCCGCCGCGCTGCACCTGCCCCACCCCACGCGCCCGGAAGTGCTGCGCTTTGCCAGCATGGTGCCCTTCACTGTGGGCTACAGTGAATCTCACGCTTCGCAGGACACGACACCCCCATGCACCTGAGCATCATCACCGGCGCGTCACGCGGCCTGGGCTACGCTGTCGCCGAGCAACTGCTGGCGCGCGGCCACCAGGTGCTGGCCTTGTCGCGCAAGCCCGTGGACCTGGCCGTGCCGGCAGGGGCCACGCTGACGCACTGGGCCGTGGACCTGGCCGATGCCGCGCCCACAGCCACACGCCTGTCGGCCTGGCTGTCCAGCCTGGACACAAGCCGCATCACATCGGCCACGCTCATCAACAACGCGGGCACGGTGTCGCAGCTGGCGCCGCTGTCGGAAATCAGCGCTGCCGACCTGGCCCAGTCGCTGCGTGTGGGTCTGGAAGCGCCGACGCTGCTGACGGCAGCATTTCTCAGAAGCACCGGCAGCTGGACCGCAGCGCGCAAGGTGCTGCTGGTCAGCAGCGGCCTGGGCCGGCGTGGCATGGCCGGCAGCGCGTCCTACTGCGCAGCCAAGGCCGGCATGGACAACCTGGCGCGCGCCGTGGCGCTGGAAGAAGCGGACAAGCCGCATGGTGCGGGTGTGGTGTCGCTGGCCCCCGGCATCATCGACACCGACATGCAGGCGCAACTGCGCACGGCCGACCGCACGCTGTTCCCGGAAGGCGCACGATTCGCCGACTTCAAGTCCGGCGGCCAGCTGGATTCACCGGCCACCGCTGCCACCAAGCTTCTGCGTTATCTGGACCGGGCCGACTTCGGCAGCAACCCGGTGGCGGACGTGCGAGACGCCTGAGCCCCCGGGCTGAAAGCCGCCGCTGCGCGCCAGCTGCGGCCGCGCGTCAATCACCCAGGCACACGCCCAGACCACGCGCCGCGCGCACCAGTGCGTGGTCCACCGGTACCAGGCGGCTGCGCCCCGCCACATCGGCCAGCGCCACGCTGGTGCAAACATCGGCTTGCAGGGCCACCATGCGGCCCCATTCGCGACGCTGCATCAGTTGCGCCGCGTGGTAACCAAAGCGCGTGGCCAGCACGCGGTCGAAGGCCGTGGGCGTGCCGCCGCGCTGGGTGTGGCCCAGCACGGTGCTGCGCACCTCGCAGCCCAGCAGCGGCTGCAGCGCCTGTTGCAGGGCCACCGCCACACCACCCAGTCGCAACGGGTCCGGGCTGCCGGCCAGTGTGGCGCGGGTGCTGAGACCCTGGCCGATCGCATGCGCTCCTTCGGCCACGCATACCAGGGTCGACAGGCCTTGCTGCTGGCGCACGTTGCAATGCGAGGCCACCGCCTGCACGCTGAAAGGCAGCTCCGGCAGCAGGATCACGTCTGCACCACCCGCCATGCCACCTTCCAGTGCAATCCAGCCGGCGTAGCGGCCCATGGTCTCGGCAACCATCACACGGCTATGACTGCGTGCCGTGGTGGTCAGGCGGTCCAGCGCTTCCGACACCACGGCCACGGCGCTGTCAAAGCCGAACGTGCGTTCGGTGTGGGCCAGGTCGTTGTCGATGGTCTTGGGCACACCCACCACCGGCAGGCCGGCTTGCTGGAAGCGGTGCGCGATGGACATCGTGCCGTCGCCGCCAATGGCCACCAGCGCGTCCAGCCCCAGCTCACGCGCAAAGGCCAGCGCATCCGCGCTGCGGTCGGCACCAGCGGGGTCATGGAAAGGATCACAGGTGTTGTCGGAGCCGAGGATGCTGCCGCCCTCGGCCAGGATGCCGGCGACGTCGTGCCGTACCAAGGGCCGCGCCTGCCGCGTCATCAGACCGCGAAAGCCGCGGGAGATGCCGGTCACACGGGCGCCGGACTCGGTGTGCAGGGCCAGCGTCACCGCACGAATGACGGCATTCAGCCCAGGGCAGTCGCCGCCGCCCGTGAGCACCCCAACATGCATGACGCTGGGCTCCTTCAGCTCTTCAGCCAGACCGCAAGGTCGTTCTTCAGTTGCACCAGGTCGGCCTGGCGTGTGTACATCATGTGACCGGCGTCGTAGTAGCGGTGCTGCACACGCTGGCGCGCATCGGCCGGGATGTCCAGCTGGGCCAGGGACCAGTCGCTGGCGCTGTAGGGCGTGCCCAGATCGTAGCGGCCGCTCGCAGCCAGCACCTTCAGGTTCGGGTTGCGGCGCAGCGCCAGGGCCAGGTCAGGGCTGGTGGATGCAAAACCCATGCGGCTGCCGTCGCCGCGGTTCCAGTTCCAGGCGCGGTTGGTTTCATAGGACAGCACTTCGTAGCGCCGGTCCGTGCTGATACCCAACTGTTCGGTGAAGTAAGACAGCGCCGCCATGCTGTAAGGGCCGGCGATCGCCTCGATGCCGGGGTCGAATTCCATCTCGCCCACCACGCTGGAGCGTGGGCCCGCGGACCGGGCCTCCAGCCGGCCGACGATCTGCCCGCGTGCACGCAGCGCTTCGGCAAAGAAGACACGGTCGCGGATGCGCAGGTTCTTCTCTTCCACCAGCGTGCGCGGCAGGCCGGTGAGTTCGCTCAGGCGCTTGGCGACCTTGCTGCGCTGTTTGTCGCTCAAGCGCGCACCGGCCATCAAGGCCGCCGCGTACTCGTCCTGCACATAGTCCTCGGCAGCGGCGCGCGCGGCTTCGGGCGACGAAGCCAGCTCACCCTGCAGCAGCCCGTGGTACTGGGCCACATTGGCGTAGGCCGGCAGGAACAGTGCGTAGGGCAGATCGTTGGCCGGCGCAAATACGATGCTCTGGAGGTCCATGGCGCAGGACACCAGGATCAGACCCGACAGCACCACGCCCATCGCCTGCAGCTTGTCGGCCAGACCCGCGCCGCGCGTGGTGCCGTAGCTTTCACCCGCCAGGTACAGCGGCGAGCCCCAGCGTTTGTGCCGCGTGAGCCACAGGCGCATCACCTCGGCCAAGGCGTCGATGTCGCCGTCCACCGACAGCATCTTCTTGCGCGCGGCGTCGGTGGCGGTGGTCGACCAGCCGGTGTGTGGCGGGTCTATGAAGACCAGGTCGAAGTGTTCGAACCAGGTGTGCGGGTTGTCCTGCACCGCGTAGGGCGCACGCGGCATGCTGCCGTCGTCGGGCACTACCAGTCGCTTGGGACCCAGCGCGCCCAACTGCAGCCAGATGCTCGCCGAGCCCGGACCGCCGTTGAAGGCAAAACACACGGGCCGGTCGGCCGCGGCAACGGCCTTCTGCAGGTACGCCGTGGTCATGACCACGGCTTCCGGTTCGGCCTTGGACCCCTCATGCCCACCGGGCACCACGGGCACAAAGGCGGCGTGCACGTCGTAGTCCAGCTGGCTGCCACCGACGGTGACGCTGCCGCTGCTGATGGCCGGCGCTTGCGCCAGCAACTTGTCGAACTGGTCCTTCTGGCGCTTGACGGCGTCGCTGTCTGCAGCGGGTGCGGCCGGGGTGGCGTCTGCCATGGTGCGGTCTCCGAATTTAGGAAACAGGGGACGTTACATCAGGCGCCGCTGAGCAATTGGGCGTACTTGATCAGGTCCACGTTGCCGCCGCTGATGATGATGCCGACGCGTTTCCCCGGCGCCTTCACCACACCTTCCAGCAGCGCGGCAGCGGCCAGACAGCCGGTGGGTTCCACCACCATCTTCATGCGCTCGGCAAAGAAGCGCATGCTGCGGATCAGTTGTTCATCGCTCACGGTTTCGATACGGTCTACTCGCCGCTGGATCACCGGGAAGGTGAGCTGGCCACTGTGCTGCGTCTGCGCGCCGTCAGCAATGGTGCGCGGCGTGTCAATGTGCACGATGCGGCCTAACGCCAGACTCTGTTGCGTGTCGTTGCCGGCTTCAGGTTCGACGCCAACGACTGTGACGCCGGGGCTCAGGTGGTGGGCGACCACAGCGCAGCCGCTGATCAGGCCGCCTCCGCCCACACACACCAGCAGCAGGTCCAGCGGGCCGGTGTCCTGCAGCAGTTCCAGCGCCGCGGTGCCCTGCCCGGCCATTACATGCGCGTGGTCGTAGGGCGGGATCAGCGTCATGCCGCGCTCGGCCGCCAGACGTTTGCCGATGGCTTCACGGTCTTCGCTGTAGCGGTCGTACAGCACCACCTCGCTGCCGGGCTGGCCGTGTTGGTATTCCCGCGTGGCGGCCAGCTTGGCAGCGGGGGAGTCCTGCGGCATCACGATCACCGATGGCATGCCCAGCAGCCGTGCCGACAAGGCCGTCGCCTGGGCGTGATTGCCAGAAGAGAAGGCGATGACACCCCCCTTGCGCTGCTCCGGCGAGAACTGCGCCAGCGCGTTGAAGGCACCGCGGAACTTGAAGGCGCCCATGCGCTGAAAGTTCTCGCACTTGAAGAAGACCTGCGCGCCGGTGCGTTCGTTGGCGGTGCGCGAGGTCATCACGGGCGTGCGGTGGGCGTGGCCCTGCAGGCGCTGGGCGGCGGCCAGCACGTCGACGGCGTTGATCGCCAGAGATTCAGACATAGGTGTACTCCGGCAAAGGATTCATGCGGCATCGGGCCCCTGGAAACCACCCTGGCGGTAGGTCAGCACCAGGGTGTCGCGCCAACTGGGCTGGCCGGGCTGCAGCGGCTGAATGGGCGTGGTCTCGTGGACCACACGTTCGTCGTCCAGCAGCAGCACGCTGAAAGGTTCACGCAGCGTGAAGCGCACGCCCTGCGGGCCGCGCGCATCAAACACCCGCGTCTCGCCGCCCTTCACATTGGCACGCCCGACAAAGACCACGGCTACCAGGTCCACACCGTCTCGGTGGGCACCTTCCGGCGTCGGCCGGCCTATGCCTTCGCTGGCGTCGATGCGGAAAGGGTGGGCTTCCACGAACCAGAGCCGCGCACCGCGCAATCCGTCCGCCACCCGGGCCAGACCGCTCAGCAGCGCGCCCCAGTCCGGGTCGGTGACCAGTGCCGGCGGCAGCGGGTCAAAGTGGCGCTGGATACCGCCGTGCAGCGCGTTGTAGTCCACCGGCTGCCAGTGCGGCCGGTGCGGCGCGGCCTGCACGCAGGTGGCATCGACAACAAAACAGCCATGGCGGCGGCGGCGGTAGTGGCCACCGTCGCGCAGGTGCTGGTCAGGCGGCAAGGCGGGCCAGTGCGGCAGCCAGGCCTCAAAGGCCGATGGCGACACGGCGGTCAGCGCGCTGAAGCTGTCGGCGCCCAGCACCGCCCAGCCGGCCGAAGCCAGCTGCGCCGGCAGGTCGTCCAGAGCGGTCAATGGGGGTGGAGGTGTCATCGTGTTCGTGAAAAGAAGGCGGTTGTGGAGCTGAATTCTGGGGGAGTCTCCTCAGACCGCTGTCAGCTTGCGGGGAGGAACGGCCGTTAAGGTAGGACCACTGTGCTCAATCCTGCCCCAGTCCACCCGAGCTTCCACCCGAAAACAGCGACATGAATTGCGCCGCAGACCCGCTGCCCCTGGTGGACATCATCCAGCTGAAATGGCTGCTTGCCGGCGTGGGCATCCACATCCACGTGGAACGGCTGTTGAACGACCCCAGTTACGCGTCGCATGCGCTGGCCGAAGCGGAAGCCTGCGGCAGCCCGGCCGCGCGCGCCGCGGCGTCGAAACTGCGCAGCCGGCTGGTTTCCACGCGCTGACCCGCCCCTTGGGCAGCCCGGCCCGGCAGCGGCGTAGGATGGCAGCCGCGGCGACACCGCCGCCGCTCCAACGGAGGCCGCGATGACCGCACTTCAACTCCGCACCGTCCTGCAGACCTTGTTGCTGGGTGTGGCCGGCCTGGCAGGCTGTGCCCAGGTGGTCGTGGTGCCTCCCCCAACGCCCACGCCGCTGTTCCATGACGAGTGGTTTGAACCGGTGGCGGCCGTGCCCACGTCACAGGATCTGTTCCGCATGAGCCCCGAGATGCTGGCCTATGCGGCGCGCGAACTCGGGCGCGCGCGCAAAGGGCACGACAGCGCGCCCGACCCACGGCGCGAACTGATCGACGCGCTGTACAGCACCCAGCGCATGCAGCTGCAGTACGACTCCAGCCTCACGCGCAACGCCGCCGAAGCTTTCGCGGCCCGCGCGGGCAATTGCCTGTCGCTGGTCATCATGACGGCAGCCTTTGCCAAGCACGTGGAACTGCCGGTGGCCTACCAGGCGGTGGACACGCCGGAGTTCTATTCGCGCAACGCCGGGCTGACGCTGGCCAGCGGCCACGTCAACCTGGTGCTGGCACCGGCCGCGCCGCGCAGCCCCGGCGCCAAGTTCATCACCAAGGGCATGGAAGCGCTGACGGTGGACTTCCTGCCGCAGGACGAGATCCGCGGCCAGCGCACGATGGCACTGACGGAAGAGACCGTCGTGGCCATGTACCTCAACAACTTGGCCGTGGAATTGTTGGCGACGGGCCGCATGGACGCCGCCTACGCCCACGCCAGATCCGCGCTGCTGCACGACCCTGGCTTCATGGCCGCAGCCAACACCCTGGGCGTGGTCTACGGCCACGTCAACCAGCCGGCTGCCGCGGAAGCGGCCTTCGCCCATGTGCTGACCACCGAGCCGGACAACCTGGCCGCGCTGAGCAACCAGGCGCGCCTGTTGCTGCGCCAGGGCCGCCCTGCGGAAGCCGACGTGCTGTCACAACGGCTCGCACGGCTGCAGCCCATGGCGCCGTTCCAGCAGTTCAACGAAGGACGCGAAGCGATGTCGCGGCAGGAATTCTCACGCGCACGCGACCTGTTCATGCGCGAACTGAGCCTGCAGCCCTACCAGGATGAGGTGCACTTCTGGGCCGCGCAGGCCTATTGGCAACTCGGCGACCGCAACCGCGCCGCCCGCCACCTGGCGCGCGCGGCGGAATACAGCGGCACGCGCAGCGGACATGACCGCTACGCCGCCAAGCTGGCGCATCTTCGCGACAACATGCGGGAAAGCGCGACAGCCACGCCGTGACAGTAAGCTTTGCCGTCCATGCGCCAGCAGGCCCGGCGTGAAGCCTTGCCGCCGCGCTGGGCGCTGCCGCCGTTAGTCTCCCACCCCAATGAAACCTGCTTCCAAACCCAACCCCCTGCTCGAGATCGCGGTGACGATCATCCTGCCCGCTATCGTCCTGATGAAACTCAGCGGGGCGGACAGCCTGGGCCCGCTCAACGCCCTGCTGCTGGGTCTGGCCTTCCCCCTGGCCTGGGGCCTGTGGGACGGCCTGCGGCGGCGCAAGCTCAGTTGGCTTGCGGTGCTGGGCGTGGTCAGCACGCTGCTGACCGGCGGCATCGGCCTCTTGGCGCTGGACGCCAAGTGGCTGGCCGTCAAGGAAGCCTTTGTGCCGTCACTGATCGGCCTGGTCATCATCGGTTCGGTCTGGACGCGCACGCCGCTGATCAGCCTGATGGTGTTCAACGCTTCGCTGTTTGACGTCGAACGCATCAACGCCGCTCTGCAGGCCAAGGGCAACACCAGCGCCTTCCAGACCTGCCTGCGCCAGGGCACGGTGGGCCTGGCCGGCACCTTCTTCTTCAGCGCTGTGGCCAATTTCGTGCTGACGCGCTACATCGTCAGCAGCCCGGCCGGCACCGAGGCCTTCAACCAGGAACTGGGCCGCCTGACGCTGCTGAGCTACCCCATCATCGCCATCCCGTCGATGGTCATGATGATGGGCCTCATGTACTGGTTGGCCCGCCAGGCCAAGGCGCTGACCGGCCTGGACATGAACGACATGCTGCAGGGTGGGTGAAGGCCGGCCCTGCCGGGCCCGCACCCCTAGAATGCAGGGGTCTTCTCATCACGGCGATCACCCCATGGCCGTTCTTGCAAACGGTGCCGCGTCACCAGAGCCGCTCTCAAGCGGCCGACGCAGGGCACTGACCTTCACTGCCGCCAGCCTGGCCGCGTGGGCCGTGCCCGCGAAGGCGCTGGACACACCCACCGGCGCCGTCGTGCTGACGGTGCAGGGCCGTGTGCGTGTGGCCAATGACAGCAAGCGTGCGCAGTTCGACATGCCCATGCTGGAAGCGCTGCCACAGCGCACGCACCAGACCAAGACGCCCTGGTACACGCAGGCCCGGCGCTTCACCGGCCCGCTGCTGCGCGACGTGCTGGCTGCGGCGGGCGCGCAAGGCAGCAACCTGCGCCTGATCGCGCTCAACGACTACCAGGTCGACATGCCGATGGACGACGCGATGCGGCACGACGTGATCATTGCCCGCCTGATGGACGACAAGCCCATGACCGTTCGCGACAAGGGTCCGCTGTTCATCATCTACCCCTTCGATGCGCAGCCGGAACTGCGCAGCGCCATCTACTACGGTCGGTCGGCATGGCAGTTGCGGACGATCGAGGTGCTCTGACCGAGCCGCCCGCACCCGCCAGCGCCAAACAGGGCTTCAGCTGGCTGGGACTGGTCGGCTTCGGCCTGCTGGTGGCGCTGCTGGCGGTGGCGCTGGTGCAGGCGCGGCAGTTTTCGCTGCTGCGCGAGGCCATGCGCTCGGGTGACGACTACGCCGTGTTGAGCGTTTACCAGGCGGAGATCGAATACCTGCGCCTGCGTGAAAGCTGGCGCCACGCCATTGACGTGCCCAGCCAGCAAGACCTGCAGGCCTTGAAGCTGCGCTACGAGATCTTCGTCAGCCGGTTGCGACTGCTGCAGAGCGAACGCGCCAAGCGCCGCATCGTCGACACCCAGGAACACCAGGACACGCTGACGGCGATGGAGCGTTTTGTACTGCGTGCCGACTCCGAAGTGGGCGAACAGACCACGCGCATGCCCAGCCCCAGCTTCCTGGCCGAGGCCTGGGTTGAACTGGACGCTCTGGCCGCGCCCGTGCACGGCCTGTCGCTGGGTGCGGCGCACCGCACGGCCGAAAAGGTGGAAGAGCGCAACATGGCGGTGCGCCAGCAGAACCAACTGGGCCTGGGCCTGACGGTCTTCATGTCGGTGCTGACGCTGGCATTCGCCTACATCGCCTTGCGCCAGGTGCGCCAGCTGCGCGCGCGGCGTGTGGTGCTGGAACAGCTGGCCACCAGCCTGGGCGCGGCGCGCGGCGAGGCAGAAAGTGCCAGCCAGGCCAAGACCGCTTTCCTGGCCAACATCAGCCACGAAATCCGCACGCCTTTCCACGGCCTGATGGGCATGCTGTCGCTGCTGCGCGAAACCGGCCTCACCCCCAAGCAGATCGACTACCTGCGCACCGCCACCGAGTCGGCCGACCACCTGCTGGCCATCCTCAACGACCTGCTCGACATGTCGCAGCTGGAAAGCGGCCGCCTCACTCTGGCGCCCGTACCGGTGGATCTGCGTGCGCTGCTGCGCGACGTGGAAGCGCTGATGCGCCCGCAGGCCAGTGCCAAGTTCCTGGCGTTGCACCTGGACGCCGACCCTAGCGTGCCGGAACGTGTGATGGCCGACCCGACGCGCCTCAAGCAGATCCTCTTCAACCTGCTGTCCAACGCCATCAAGTTCAGCGACCGCGGCGCCGTGGTGCTGGACGTGCGGCTGCGCCCGGGTGCTGATGGGGAACAGGAGCTGGAATTCGCCGTCGTCGACACCGGCATGGGCATGGACGAGGCCACGCTGGGCAACCTGTTCACGCGTTTCGTGCAAGGCGACAACTCGCGTTCACGCCGCCACCCGGGCACCGGGCTGGGGCTGGAAATCTCACGCAATCTGGCGCGGCTGATGCATGGCGACATCACCGTTACCAGCCGCGCGGGCGAAGGCAGCTGCTTCACGCTGCGCCTGCCGCTGCAACCCGTGCCGGCCATGGCCGACACCGCGCCGCACGCCGATGCATCTGCGCCCCAGCGCGGGCGCGCTTTGCAGGTGCTGGTGGCCGAAGACCACCCGGTCAACCGCCAGTACATCGCCGCGCTGCTGGAAAACATGGGCCACCACGCACAGTTCGCCACCAATGGCGAGGGCGCGGTGGCCGCGGCCCGCGACGCCACGTTTGACCTGATCCTGATGGACCTGCACATGCCGGTGATGGACGGCGTGGCCGCCACACGCGCCATCCGCGCACTGACACAGCCCGCACGCTCCACCGTGCCCATCGTGGCCATGACGGCCGACGGCTTCCCGGAAACGCGGGAACGCTGCCTGGTGGCCGGCATGAACGACTTCCTCACCAAGCCTGTGAGCCCGCAGAAGCTGGCCACCTTGCTGCGCCAGCTGTTTGGTGTGAGCGACGGCAGCGCCGAGCCCACGGGACTTGCGTCGGCGCCCTCACGAGCCCGCTCACCCCTGGGCGCCACGCCGCTGCTGGACGAAGCCGCCATAGACGCCGCCCTGCAGGCCATGCCACGCGCCAAGCTGGCCGGCATGATCCAGAGCTTCCTGGACCAGGGCCCGCAAACCGTGCAGCACCTGCGCGCCGCCGTGCGAGACGCGCAGCCGCTGGAACTGCGCGTCAACGCCCACGCCGTCAAGGGTGCCGCGCTGAACCTGGGCCTGGCCGCGCTGGCACAAACGGCGGGTGCGCTGCAGGAAGGTGCGGCCCACCTGCCGGCGCACGAGATCGCGCGCCTGGTGCAGCGCTACGAAGACCTGTTGCCGGTCACTCGCCAGGCCGCGCGTGACGCGGGCCTGTTGACGACGGGCACACCGGTCTGAGCCAGGAAGCCCGGCACGCCGGGCCGTTCACAGGATGATGGGCTCAGGCTCCAGCCGGATGCCGAAGCGCCCGTAGACGCTCTCCTGGATGGCGCGCGCCAGCGTCACCACCTCACCGCCTAGCGCACCCCCGCGGTTGACCAGCACCAGCGCCTGCCGGTCATACACACCCGCCTGGCCCACGGACTTGCCCTTCCAGCCGCAGGCGTCGATCAGCCAGCCCGCGGCCAGCTTCACGGTGCCGTCCGGCAAGGGGTAGTGCACGATCTCCGGGTCGCGGCCGATGATGTCTCGGCACTGCTCTTCACTCACCACCGGGTTCTTGAAGAAGCTGCCCGCGTTGCCGATGACGACCGGGTCTGGCAGCTTGGCGCGGCGGATGGCGCAGACCCAGTCGAAAAGCGTCCGCGAATCGGGCGTCAGGTTGCCGGTCTCGTTCATCTTGCGTTCGATATCCAGGTACCCCAGCACCGGCTGCCAGGGCTTGGGGCACAGCAGACGCACGCGTGTGATCAGTGACTTGCCCGCCAAGCCGCCGAAGCCCGCCTGCTTGAACACGCTGTCGCGGTAGCCAAAGCGGCAGTCGGCCGGGCCCAGGGTCACGCCGCGACCGGTGACCAGGTCCACCGCGTCCAACGAATGGAAGCGGTCCTTCAACTCCACGCCATAGGCACCAATGTTCTGCACCGGTGCCGCGCCCGTGCTGCCGGGGATCAGCGCCAGGTTCTCCAGCCCCGCCCAGCCCTTGTCCACGGCCCAGGCCACGGTGCCGTGCCAGGACTCACCGGCGCCGATTTCCAGCACGAAGCCGTCCGCCGTTTCATCGACCAGCTGGCGGCCCGCGATTTCCACCTTCAGTACCACGGCGTCCAGGTCGCGTGTGAAGACCACGTTGCTGCCCCCGCCCAGGATGAACTTGCGCGCCACCCCGTATTCAGGGTGGTCCACGACACGCCGCACATCGCCTTCGCTGGCGATGCGCACCAGGGTCTGTGCCAGGGCCGGAAGGCCAAATGTGTTGTGCTCGCGCAGGGAGGCCCGGTGTTGAACCTGCAGTGGTGGCATGGGGATGGTCATGCGAGAATTTTCCGTCATTGCACACCGGCTTCCCCGTCCACCCCGTTTGACTGTCTCCCATGCCCAGTTTTGATGTCGTGATCGAACCCGACCTGGTCGAACTGCGCAACGCAGTTGACCAGGCCAACAAGGAGATCGGCACGCGCTTCGACTTCAAGGGCAGCAGCTCGCAAGTGGAACTGTCCGAACGCAGTGCCAAGGACAAGGAACTGACGCTCTTCGCCGACAGCGACTTCCAGCTCCAGCAGGTGCGCGACGTGCTGCTGACCCGCCTGGCCAAGCGCGGTGTGGACGTGCGCTTCCTGGACCTGTCCGGCACGCCGCAGAAGCTGGGCGGTGACAAGCTCAAGCTGGCCGTGCCCGTGATGAACGGCATTGACGCGGAAACCGCCAAGAAGGCGCAGCTGGCGCTCAAGGCGTCCAAGCTGAAGGTGCAGGGCGCCATCCAGGGCGACGCCGTGCGTGTCACCGGGGCCAAACGCGACGACCTGCAAGCCGCGATGGCGCTGCTGCGCAAAGAGCTCGCCGACGTGCCGCTGTCCTTCGACAACTTCAGAAATTGAGCCCATGAAGCGCCTGCTTCCGGCGATGGCCCTGGGCCTGTTGAGTGCGTTCGGCGCGCAGGCCCAGTCCGTGGCCCTGGCTGGCCGCATGGGCGACCGCGCCCTGTTGGTGGTCAATGGCACGCCGTACACCGTGGCCGTGGGCGCGGCGGGCGGTGGCGTGAAGCTGCTGCGCTGGTTGGGTGAAGACGCCGAGGTCGACATCGCCAACAGCCGCGTGCGCCTGCGCCTTGGCGGCACGCCGGCGCAGCTGGGTGCCGGGCCGGTGGTGCCGGCGCGGGAAATCGTCATGGCCGCCGGCCAGGGTGGCCACTTCACGCCCGAGGGCACCATCAACGGCCGCAGCGTGCGTTTCATGGTCGACACCGGCGCCACCCTGGTGGCCATAGGGCTGGACGAGGCCGCACGGCTGGGCCTGGACTTGAGCAACGCCAGCAAAGGCATCAGCCACACCGCCAACGGGCCCGTGCCGGTGCAGATCGTCATCCTGGACCGCATCCGGGTCGGCAGCGTGGAAATCACCAACGTGGGCGCGTCCATCGTGCCGCAAGCCCTGCCCTTTGTGCTGCTGGGCAACAGCTTCCTCAGCCGCTTCCAGATGCGCCGGGACAACGACGTGATGCAGCTGACGCTGAAGTAGCCACGCGCCACCTTGCGAGGTTTGTCTCTCCAGGGACAGCCGATTTTCGAACGGTCGTGCTAAAAACGCAGGCTCCGGCCTGCTGCAAGGAGCCCTTTCACGAGGGACACGACCCATGGATTTTAACTTCACCGCGGACGAACTCGCCTTCCGCCAGGACATCCGGCAATGGGTGGCGGAGAACCTGCCCGCCGACATCGCGCACAAGGTGCGCACCGCCCTGCGCCTGAGCCGCGACGACATGCAGCGCTGGGCCAAGATCCTGGGCAAGAAGGGCTGGCTGGGCTGGGGCTGGCCCAAGCAGTTTGGTGGCCCGGGCTGGAACGGCGTGCAGAAGCACCTGTTCGAAGAGGAATGCGCGCTGGCCTGCGCACCGCGGGTCATTCCCTTCGGCCCGGTGATGGTGGCGCCTGTGATCATGGCCTTCGGCAACGCCGAACAGCACCAGCGCTTCCTGCCTGGCATTGCCAGTGGCGAGGTCTGGTGGAGCCAGGGCTACAGCGAGCCCGGTTCCGGGTCCGACCTGGCCAGTCTGAAATGCAAGGCTGAACGCCGGGGCGACAAGTACATCGTCAACGGTCAGAAGACCTGGACCACGCTTGGGCAGTACGGCGAGTGGATCTTCTGTCTCGTGCGCACCAGCAACGAAGGCAAACCGCAGACCGGCATCAGCTTCCTGCTGATCGACATGAAGAGCCCCGGCATCACCGTGCGCCCCATCATCCTGATGGACGGTGAACACGAAGTGAACGAGGTCTGGTTCGACAACGTGGAAGTGCCGGCCGAGAACCTCATCGGCGAAGAGAACAAGGGCTGGACGTACGCCAAGCACCTGCTGGCCCACGAGCGCACCAACATCGCCGACGTCAACCGCGCCAAGCGCGAGCTGGAACGCCTGAAGCGCGTCGCCAAGGCCGAAGGTGTGTACGAGGACCAACGCTTCCGCGACCAGATCGCGCTGCTGGAAGTGGACATCGTGGCGCTGGAAATGCTGGTGTTGCGGGTGCTGAGTGCGGAGAAGAGCGGCAAGCAGACGCTGGACATCGCGGGCCTCTTGAAGATCCGCGGCAGCGAGATCCAGCAGCGCTACAGCGAACTGATGATGCTGGCCGCCGGCCCGCTGGCACGCCCCTACATCCACGAAGCCATGGAAGCCGGCTGGCAAGGCGACCTGGCCTTCCCCGCCACGCTGCTGCCGCTGGCCGGCACCTACTTCAACATGCGCAAGACCACCATCTACGGTGGCAGCAATGAAGTGCAACGCAACATCGTCTCGCAGACCGTGCTTGGGAGCTGAACACCATGGATTTCGACTTCAACGAAGACCAGGACTCCCTGCGCGATGCGGTGCGCCGCTGGGTCGACAAGGGCTTCTCCTTTGAACGCCGCCACGGCATCGCCAAGGCCGGTGGCGCCACGCGTGCCGTGTACGGGGAAATGGCGGAGCTGGGCTTGGCGGGCCTGGTGGTAGCGGAAGACGACGGCGGCCTCGGCCAGGGTGCCGTCGACGCCATGGTGGTGTGCGAAGAACTGGGCCGTGGCCTGGTCAACGCGCCCTACGCCCACGCCGCGTTGATGACACCCGCGCTGCTGACGGCGGCCTCTGCTGCCGTGCGTGGCGAGTGGCTGCCCGGCATCGCGGCCGGTGAGCTGCTGGTGGTGCCGGCGCTCCAGGAACGGGCTGCGCGCTACCGCTGGAACCACGTCACCGCACGCGCCGCGTCCATGGACGGCGCGTGGACCCTGTCCGGCACCAAGTGCGCCGTGCCCGCGGCCGATGAAGCCGACGCCTTCCTGGTGCCAGCCCGTGTCAACGGCGCGGACGCGGACACGGCCGGCATCGCGCTCTTCCTGGTACGCAAGGCCGATGCCGAGGTCACCGCTTACGCCACCCAGGACGGCGCCCGAGCGGGCGATGTCCGGCTGACCGGCAGCAGTGCCACCCTGGTCACGGGCGACGCCTTCGTGCTCATCGAAACCGCTGTCGACGTGGGCATCGCTGCCCATTGCGCCGAAGCCGTGGGCCTGATGGACCGGCTGGTGGCCGTCACCGTCGAATACATGAACACACGCAAGCAGTTCGGCGCCACGCTGGCCAGCTTCCAGGCGCTGCGCCACCGCATCGCCGACGTGAAGATGCAGCTGGAACTGGCCCGCAGCATGAGCTACTTCGCCAGCCTCAAGCTGGGTGAGCCGGCCGCCGCGCGCCGCCGCGCAGTCAGCCAGGCGCGTGTGCAACTGGGCCAGTCCATGCGCTTCGTGGGCCAGCAGTGCATCCAGCTGCACGGTGGCATCGGCTGCACGGACGAGTACATCGCCAGCCACTGCTTCAAGCGCCTGACCATGCTGGAGATGACGCTGGGCGACACGCTGCACCACCTGGGAGAGGTGTCGGCGCGCATGCAGGACACGGCTGGGGTGTTCGCCTGAGGTATTCGCCTGGCCCCGGCTGGCACTCTTGTGGGGGTAATGGGGTAAACCCTCGATTCCCGCGGCCACCCACCGTAGACGATCCTGGACACAACAAACGAGGATCGCGTCCACCCGCAACGGGTAGGCGTTCAGCCTGCCAATGTGGCCCGCACCCGAAGATCACCCAAACACCGCACCGGTCGCCGCGCCGCAGCAGGGGCTGCCAGCAGCCCCTTTTGAAGAACGCATCGCCGCCGAACAACTGGCGTTGATGGTCGGCCTGACCCCGGCGCCCGTCTGGGCCAGTGCGGCGTTTGCACTGGTGCTGGCGGCCCTGCTGCTGCGCGTGGCGCCTCAGGGCCTGGTGCTGGGCTGGGCCGGGGTGATGCTGGGCATCTGCGCTGTGTTTGCCACGGAGACCCGGCGCTTCCGCGCCGACGGCGGGCACAGCAGCCGCGTGGCATTCTGGCGGCGGCGCTACCTGGTGTGCACGCTGCTGTACTGCATGGGCTGGTCGGCCCTGCTGCCGCTCTTTGCCGGCTACACCAGTGGCCTGGGCTTGGGCCTGCTGCTGGCGGGTCTGGTGGCCATTGCCAGTGCCGGCGTGTTCACCACCTTCGGCGTGGTGGCCGCCAGCCTGACGTTCGTGCTGGCCCTGCTGGGGCCGCTGACGCTGTGGTTCGCCTGGCTGGGTGGCGCTGAAGGCCTGGCCGCTGCGGCCAGTGGGGTGATCTACGCCGCCGTCCTGGTCCAGCAGGCCCGGCACAGCCACGCCCGCCAGGCCGACATGCTGCGGCTGCGCCTGGAAAACGCCGCCATTGCCGAACAGCGTGCGCAGGCGCTGGCCCTGGCCGAACACGCCAGCCGCGCCAAGAGCCGCTTCCTGGCCGCGATGAGCCATGAGATGCGCACGCCGCTGAACGGCATCGTGGGCATGAGCGAGCTGATACGCGACGCCGCGCCCGACGACGTGCAGCGCCGGCGCGCCGACGTGGTGTTGCGTTCGGCCGACCACCTGCACCGTGTCATCGGCGACCTGCTGGACCTGGCGCGCATGGACACCCCGGCGCAAGGGCCGCAGGGCACCGCTTCCGCTTTTGAGTACCAGCCGCCTGCACCGCCGTCCAGCGAAGCCGTCCCGGACACCAGCGCAGCCGCACCCGTGCAGCTGCTGCGTGGCCGGGTTCTGGTGGTGGACGACAACGAGGTCAACGCCCTGGTGGCGCAAGCCATGCTGGCGCGGCTGGGGGTGCAGACCGCCAGCGCGGACGACGGCGACGTGGCCCTGCAGCGACTGCTCAGCGACCGCTTCGATGCCGTGCTGATGGACTGCCGCATGCCGCGCCTGGACGGCTGGCAGGCCACCAGGCAATGGCGCGTGCAGGAACAGGGCAAGCGGCTGCCCATCATCGGCGTCACCGCCAACGTCAGCGAAGAGGACCGCCGAGCTTGCCTGGACGCCGGCATGGACGCCTTCCTGGGCAAGCCCTACCACCTGGGGGACCTGGCTGCGGTGCTGCGCGAGCACCTGGCACCGGCCTGAGCCCTGTACCCGGCTGCCGGCGGGCCGCCACAATGCGGCCATGTCCTCGACGCACGCGCTGTACCCCGGCTCCATCACCGACATCAACGGCCTCAGTGTGGGCCATGCCGCGGTTGCTGGCCGCGCCACCGGCTGCAGCGTGGTCCTGTGCCCACAGGGTGTGGTGGGTGGCGTGGCGGTGCGTGGTGGTGCGCCTGGCACGCGCGAAACGGAACTGCTGCGCCCCGAGAACACCGTGCAAGTGGTGCACGCCGTCCTGCTGACCGGCGGCAGCGCCTTCGGGCTGGACGCCGCGGGGGGTGTGATGCGCTGGCTGGACGAACGAGGCCACGGCCTGCAGGTCGGCCCGGCGCAGGTGCCCATTGTCCCGGCGGCCGTGCTCTTTGACCTGTGGCTGGGTGACCCGCGCATCCGGCCCAATGCCGATACGGGCTACGCGGCCTGCGAAGCGGCCAGCACGGCAGCGCCTGCGCAGGGCAAGGCCGGTGCCGGCCTGGGCGCCACCGTGGGCAAGCTGTTTGGCATCACCCGCGCCAGTGCGGGCGGCATCGGCACAGCCTGCGTGCAGGTGGGCGCCTTGCGCGTGGCGGCACTGGTGGCCGTGAACGCCATTGGTGATGTGATCGACCATGACGGCCAAGTCATCGCGGGTGCACGTTCAGAAGACGGCGGCCGCTTCGTGCGCAGCACCGAGGCCTTGCTGGCCGGCGCCGGCCCTGCGCAGCTGATGGCCGGCATGGCAACCACCATCGGCATCGTCGCCACCGACGCGCTGCTGAACAAGGCCCAGGCCACCACCCTGGCCGCGCACGCGCACCACGGGCTGCCGCGCGCGGTGAGCCCCATCACACCCAACGACGGTGACAGCTTCTTCGCCCTGGCCACCGGCACGGCAGGTCGCACGGGTGACCTCACCGCGCTTGGCGCCATGGCGGCCGAGGCGGTGACACGCGCCATCCGCAACGCGGTGCGCGCCGCGGCGGCTCAGTCCGTGCGGTAGAGATCGCCCAGCACCACCCCTTCGCGCCGCGGGTCGGCGCCGCCTTCCAGGTAGTAGTAGCCCTGGGGGTTGCTGCGGCGCACGATGGTCGCGATGCCACTGCTCTGCTGCGCCGTGTTCACCGTGTGGCCCAGGGCGCGCAGGCCGGTGATCAGCGCGTCGTTGGCGCCGTTGTTGGTGGCATCAACGTTGGGGTGCTCGCTGCCCACGTTGGTGTTGACGCTGTTGGCCGCGCCGAAGTCCACCAGAGACGTGGCCTGCTGCGCGTCCAGGCCCCAGTCCACAAAACCCACCAGGGTCTTGGCCACGTATTGGATGATGGTGGCGCCACCCGGTGAGCCCGTGGCCAGGCGGAACTCGCCACGTGTGCCGTCAGAAGCCTTGCGGAAGGCCAGCGTCGGCGCCATGGAACTGCGCGGCCGCTTGTTGGGTGCCACCCGGTTGGCGATGGGCAGTCCCGCGCCGTCCGTGGGCACGGCGGAAAAGTCGGTCAGCTGGTTGTTGAGCAGGAAACCACCGCGGGTCATGTGGAAGGCGCCGAAGGCCGATTCCACCGTGGTCGTCATGGACACCACGTTGCCGTCCCCGTCGACGATGGTGATCTGCGTCGTGCCGTTTTCCGGCGACGGGCCGTGTATGCCCATGGGAACAAAGCCGGCGAAGGTGCCGGGTTGCGCCGTGCCCATGCTGCGTGTCAGGTCGATCAGGCTGGCGCGGCTCCGCAGGTAGCCCGTGTCCAGCAAGGCCGCGGTGCTGCCACCGGGCAGCGGCACGAAGTCGGTGTCGGCGACGTACTTGTCGCGGTCGGCATAGGCCAGGCGTTCGGCCTCGGACACCAGGTGCACACCAAACGCCGTCGGCTTGCCGCCGTTGCTGTCCAGTGCCGTGGGCGCGTGCAGGGACAGGTCGAAACTCTCCAGGATGCCCAGCGTCTGCGCCACCGCCAACCCGCCACTGCTGGGCGGCGGCATGCCGCAGACCCACAGCGTACGGTAGGTGGTGCAGATGGCGGTGCGCTTGATGGACCGGTAGGTCGCCAGGTCGGCCAGCGTGGTGACACCGGCAGTGATGCCACCGGTGGTGTCGGCAATCTCGTCGACGATGTCCTGCGCGATGCTGCCGCTGTAGAAAGCCGCGATGCCACCCGTGGCCAGCGCGCGGAAGGTGGTGGCCAGCGCCGGGCTGGTGAGCAACGTGCCCGTGGCCTTGGCGGTGCCGTCGGCGTTGAGGAAATAGGCGCGCGCCTCGGGGTCACGCTGCAGGCTGGTGGCCGACGCAGCGACGGACGCCGACATGCGCGGGCTGATGCGGAAGCCGTCGGTGGCGATCTTGATGGCCGGGTCGAACAGCTGCGACCAGGGCACCCGGCCGGCGTCGCGGTAAGCCGTGTCCAGCATGTGCAGCACACCGGGTGTGCCTATGCTGCGGCCGCTGGCGCGCGCGTTGGGCAGCGGCGTGGTCTGCTGCGTGCTGCTGATCCAGCGCAGGTAGTTTTCCGTGGCGGCAGCGGGTGCGGTCTCGCGGCCGTCGTAGGCCGTGACGGCGCCGGTGCGGCGGTTGTAGTGCAGCATGAACGCGCCGCCGCCAATGCCACTGGACTGCGGCTCCACCAGGTTCAGCACCATCTGCGTGGCGATGGCCGCGTCCACCGCCGTGCCGCCCTGCTTGAGGATGTCGCAGCCGGCCTTGGCGGCCAGCGGGTTGGCAGCCACCACCATGAAGCTGCGCGAGAAGGCGGTCTTCTTGGTGACAAAGCCGGTGGGGATTTCCGGCGCGCCGTTCTGGCCGGGCGTGCCGGGGTCGTAGACCGCGCCGGTGGTGCTGTACTGCAGGCAGGCGTTTTCGCCCACCGGGTCACCGTCGTCGTTGCTGCCGCAGGCGGCCAGCAGCAGTGCACAAAGCAGCGCCTGGGCGAATCGGCCGCGGCGGGGCCAATGGGTGTTCATGCGGGACCTCCTGAACGGTTGTTGGTCACCATCTTCCGGCCAGCCCCAGGCACCTGGACACCGGGTCAACCCGGGCCGATGCGACACTTTGTGTCCATGCGCATCACCGACATCCTGTTCACCCAAGGTTTTGGCAGCCGACGCGAGTGCGCAGCCCTGCTGTCCGCGGGGCAAGTCCAGGTCGGCGGGCGCGTCATCGAAGACCCGGCCGCCGACTTCAACACCCAAGGCCTGGACTTTGATGTCAGCGGCACGGCCTGGCCCTTCTGCGACAAGGCGCTGGTGCTGCTGAACAAGCCGGCCGGCTTTGAATGCTCACGCGAACCGCGCGACCACCCTGGCGTGCTGACCCTGTTGCCCCTGCCCTTGCGCCGCCGTGTGCAACCCGTGGGCCGGCTGGACCAGGACACCACCGGCCTGCTGCTGCTGACCGACGACGGCACGCTGCTGCACCGTCTGACCTCCCCCAAGCACCATGTGCCCAAGGTCTACGAGGTGACGGCGCGCCACCCCGTCACCGCGGACCAGGTGGCGCAGTTGCTGGCCGGTGTGCTGCTGCACGACGACCCCAGGCCCGTGAAGGCCGCTGCCTGTGAAATGACGGCCGAATGCACGCTGCGCCTGACCATCACTGACGGCCGCTACCACCAGGTCAAGCGCATGGTGGCCGCCGCCGGCAACCGCGTGGAGGCACTGCACCGCAGTGCCTTCGGTGCGCTTCAGTTGGATGCTGCCCTGGCCCAAGGCCACTGGCGCTGGCTCAGCGCCGACGAGGCCGCAGCACTCAGGTCCGCGCCGCGTGCCGGCGCGCCAGCCGCGCCCGGTTGAGGCGCCGCAAGGCCTGTCGCGGCGCTTCCAATGCGCGCCAGGCCAACCAGTGCAGGCGTTCACCAGCACCGACTGCAGGCACCTGCGTCTGGCGGCGGCAGGTCACCGCTTCGTCAATGGCGTTGCCCCAGGCGGCCACCATGTGTGCGAAGCTGAAACGGGCGCGCACATCCTGCATGGCAGCGTGGGCCAGCGCTTCGCGCCACGTGACATCGCGGCAAGCGCGCCGCAGCGCAGCTGCCCAGGCCGCCGCGTCATTTGCGACCAGCGCTCCGGTCACGCCGTCCTGCACCACGTCGGCATAGGGGCTCACGGCAGAGGCCAGCACAGGGATGCCCGCGTGGCTGTACTCGAACCACTTGATGGCGCTCTTGCACGCGGCAAAACGGCTGGCTTCCAGCGGGATGACTGCCACCACATTGGGCAGTTCGCGCACCCAGGGGATGAAGCGCTCGCGCGCCATCAAGGCCTGCGCCTGCACAGGTACACCGGCCGCGACCAGGCGCTCAGCCGGCGGCCCGACGGCCACGATGCGCACACCGGCGCCGGCCACCGCACGCAAGGCCGGGAACAGGAAGTCCGTGGCCAGTGTTTCCATGGACGCCACCAGCAGCGTCACGGGTTCACCGGGGCGCGCGGATGGTGCGGCCAGGTCCTCGGGCGGCCAGGCGGCGTTGGGCACCAAGGCCCAGTGCGGCGGGGCCAGTTCACGACCCAGCCGTTCGGTCGACACCGTGACCAGGTCACAGGTTGCCAGGCATTGCCGCAGCCACGGCTGAGCGGCCTTCACAGTGGCGTGGTTGGAGATGTGATCGGGCAGCTCGGTCAACAGGTCGTCGATCTCGTAGATCACCGCGCCGCCGCGCGCCCGCACCAGCCGCTGCATCGCCAGGGCGCGCTGCGACAAGCCACGCTGCACGATCAGCACATCGGCCCGCGCCAGCAGCGACCAGGGGCAGTCATGGAAGGAGCGGATGTCCAGCGTCCAGCCGCGTTGCTGCGCCAGGCGTTCCAGCGGATTGCGCAGCCGGATCTGTGCGATCAGCGCGTCGGCATCCCCGGCCAGGGCCAGCAGCCTCATCCTCCGTGCTGGGCAACCAGTTCCCAGATGAGGTGGCCGCAAGCACCACGGCGCACGCGCTGCGCGTGGCGCCAGCGCTGCCAGGCGTTGGCCGGTGGCGGTGTGTAGACGGCGCCTGCATGGTGGCGCGTCAACTGCACACGCCGCACCGTGAAGTCACCGTGAAAGCCGTACATCGCCGCCAGGCGCGCCGGCCGCGCAAAGTATTCGTGTGTGCCGGTGGTGATGACGTTGACATGCGTCGGGTCCTGGAACACCGCCGGGTGCGGGTAGACCGGCGTCACCGCGTAGAACACGCCGCCGGGCTTCAGCACGCGCCAGACCTCGTTCATCAGCTCCACAAAAGGGAAACGTGTGCCCTGCCCGTCCGCCGTGCCCAGCACCCGCGGCACATGTTCCAGGAAGTCGTAGGCCGACACCGAGTCGAAGAACTGGCTGTCAAAGGGAATGGCCTGCACCGCCAGGTTGGCGGCACGGACCCGGCCGTCACCGCTGGGTGCGATGTCCACGCCGTAGAGCTCGTCGCGCCCGTAGGGGTTGCGCGGGACGGGGCCGCAGCCCAGGTCCAGGTGCCGGGTGGTCACGCGCAGTGCCAGCTGCTCATCTTGGGCTCAGCAGCCCCATGATGGACGCGGCCGCGCCCAGGATGCGCGTGCTGGGCTCCGACCGTCCCGCAGCCTGGCGACGCTGCAGCAACTGCTGCGCCGCCACCGGCATGCCGCGCATCAGCATGGCGCGGGCCAGGCGGCGCGCGTCGCGGCTCAGGAAGAACTCGTCGGGCAGGCGGTGCATCCACTCCTGCAGCGTGGGCTGGTCCAGCACGTCGGGCAGGTTGTGGGCTCCATGGAAACCGAAGGTGGTGCCCATGGGCGATTCGTTTTCATACGCGAAACGGCGCGCCAGGCGCGGCGGCGCGAAGCTCACGCCGTGGATCTGCTGCAGGAATTCGCGTTGATGCCTGCACAGCACCACATCTTCCGGGTGCTCGTCGGTGATGCGCGGGTCGATGCCGGCGGCCATGAAGCGGCGTGAGCGCAGCGAAAAACCACCGTTGCCCACACTGAGGTGTTCGGGCTGCTCCGGCCAGACAGCACCCACGTAGTCGTGGGCCAGGAACTCGTCCGTCCAGGCTTCCGGGTGCGCGACAAAACCATCCCACTGCGTGACCAGCGCATGGGACGTGCGTATGTAGGCCGGCAACTGGCGCATCACGAAGTGCGAGTACTCGGCGCCGCTGCGTATGGGCTCGATCTCGACGATCTCCATGCCCGGCAGCACCACGGCCGGCAGCCAGTCATGCGTGAAGAGCAGCACGCGGCCGAAATCACAATGCTGCATGGAACGCAGCAGCGCCTGCGCCGCCAGTGACGGCGCTCGCGTGTCCACGGCACACAAAGTGACTTGTGCAAGGGGCAGCCGGCTCATGCGGCGCATTGTGCCAGCGGCCCAGCGGCTGGCGGGCGGCTACAACCCCCCTGGTCGATACACTGCCCGCATGAGTCCGTCCCACCCGCGCCGCATCGGCATCAGCCTGGGCAACATCGGTGCACTGCACGACGGTTTGGGGGAATTTGCCCTGCAGATCGGCCGGCGTGTGGCGGCCGCCGCGCCGCTGTGGCGGGAGCGGGATGGTGTGGCCGTGGACTTCCACCTGCGCGCCAAGTTCAGTGGCCTCTTCGGCGCCGACGTGGGCTATCTGCCGGTGAGCCGCTGGCACCGGCTGCGCCATGTTCAAGCGGAGCCTTATGCGCTGTGGCACAGCCTGCACCAGGTCAACAAAAACCGGGCACCCACGTCCTGCGGGCCGGGTGGCGGCATCCGTGTGCAGACGGTGCATGACCTGAACTACCTGTATGGCCCGCGCAGCTTCACGGCCTGGCGCCAGCACCGCCGCGCGCTGGCCATGGCGCGTCGCACCGACGTGATGACCGCCATCAGCCACCACACCGCCAGCGACGTGCGCCAGCACCTGGGGTGGGCGGGCGACATCACCGTCATCCACAACGGCGCGCGCAGCTTGGTCGGAGCGCCGCAGGAGCCGCTGACGGGCTGGCCCGCGACGGACCCCAAGCCCTTCCTGTTCCACCTGAGCCGCATGTCAGCGTCCAAGAACCCGCAGGCCATCATCGACTTGGCGCGCGTCTGGCCGGACAAGAGCTTCGTCTTGTGCGGGCCGCCCAGCGACGAGGCGCAGCACCTGCGCGCCACCGTGCACCTGCCCAACCTGCAGTTCCACCTGGGCATCACGGACCCACAGAAGGCCTGGGCCTATGCACACTGCACGGGCTTTCTGTTTCCGTCGCTCACCGAAGGCTTCGGCCTGCCGCCGATTGAAGCCATGCACTTCGGCAAGCCGGTCTTCCTGTCGCGCCTGACCAGCCTGCCGGAGGTTGGTGGTGAGGCAGCCGTCTACTTCGACAACTTCGACCCGGCTGCCATGAAAGCCGTCGTCGAACACGGCCTGGCCCGCGCACGCGAGCCCGGCCGGGCGGATGCCATCCGACAGCACGCCGCGCAGTTCAACTGGGACCGCACGGCCGACGCCTACCTGGCCCTGTACCGCCGGCTGCTCCAGCTGCCACCGGGATAATCCGCCTCCCATGCGCATACACCGTGGCTTTGATCTGGGCGTGCCCGCCTGCGCGCTGACCATAGGCAACTTCGACGGCGTGCACCGTGGCCACCAGGCCATGCTGGCGTTGCTGACCAGCGAAGCACGCCACCGCGGCCTGCCTTCGTGCGTGATGAGCTTCGAGCCGCACCCCCGTGACCACTTCGCCAGGAAGCTGGGCAAGCCGGAGATGGCCCCACCGCGTGTGGCCACGCTGCGCGACAAGCTGGCCGAACTGGAACGCTGTGGCGTGGACCATGCGCTGGTGGTGCGCTTTGACGACCGCTTTGCGGCCATGTCGCCGCAAGCCTTCATCCAGGACGTGCTGGTGCGTGGCCTGAGAGCACGCTACGTGCTGGTCGGCGACGACTTCAACTTCGGCGCCCGCCGCGCCGGCAACTACGCCATGCTGGACGCGGCCGGGGCCGCAGGTGGCGCAGACGGCTTTGATGTCG
This sequence comes from Betaproteobacteria bacterium, assembly GCA_031411215.1. Lineage (GTDB taxonomy): Bacteria > Pseudomonadota > Gammaproteobacteria > Burkholderiales > Burkholderiaceae_C > Rubrivivax. Next base: position 16 of record JANOAM010000038.1, on the reverse strand, counting down.
CCCGCATGATGAGCTA
>JANOAM010000037.1:0-12068 GCA_031411215.1 Betaproteobacteria bacterium | reverse complement strand
GACGAAAGCACGCACGTTGTCCGGGCCGACACCGTGTTCGTCCACCTTGCCCGGGTCCAGCAACGCGCTGTCGCTGGGCGGTTCGCGTTCGACGGACGACGCGATCAGGCGCGGGCCCGGCAAACCGCCGCTGTCGATCTGGTCTTTCAATGCCGGCTCGATGCGTTTGCCCAGCGCACCTGCGGAATAGGCGCTGGTGAAACCGTGGTCCAGCAGGATGCGGGCATTGCGTGCGGCGGTCAGCGCCAGCTCGTCGGGTGGCAGGCTCATGCCGGGCACGAACTTCTCCACGCTGGTGGGCCAGGTCAGGTGCGCATGGGCTTCGGTGAGGCCGGGCATCAGCACGCCACCGCGGCCGTTGATGACTTGGGCGTTGTCATGGCTGACCCGCGCGCCATCGCGTGCCACGGCACTGATGCGGTTGCCGTCCACACGCACCTCGCCGGCGAATGGCGGGCTGCCGCTGCCGTCAAAGATGCGCACGTTGGTGAAGACCGTGCCGGGTTCGGCCACGGGCGGGAGGTACTGCAGTTGGGGCGTCATGTCGATGAAGTCTCCGGGCAGGCGGCCGGCCTGTGCGCTGTCGGGCAGGGCGTTGCTGCGCGCAATGCCACCGTAGTGGTACGCGCTGGGTTTGGGGTGACGGGTCTGTGTGCTGCGGTCCACGGCCACCAGGCCAAAGTGGATGGCAAAACCGAACACCCATTCGAAGTTGTCCAGGATGGACCAGTACCAGTAGCCGCGCACGTTTATGCCGTCGGCGACGCAGCCGTGCAGGCCCGCAAGTGCGCGGTCCACAAACGCGATGCGGCGTGTGTCGTCGTCGCCAGCCAGGCCATTTTCCGTCACGTAGATGGGCAGCTTGCATTCCGCCGCCACCGCGCGCACCACGGCGGCCAGCGAGTCGGGGGTGTGTTCATAGCCGGCCTGTGTCATCTCCGCGCCGGGCGGCGTGAAGGGGCCTTCCGCGCCGTAGATGAAGCGCGTGTAGTTGTGCAGGCCCAGGAAGTCGTCGCCGGCCATCGCCGGCAGCCAGCGGCGGAAGTTGCTGTGCCAGGCCTTGGCCGCCTGCTGCTCACCGCCGGGCACGTACTGCACGTGCGACAAGGCCAGCGCCAGGCCCACTTGCACACCGGGCGCGACACGGCGGATCACGTCGCGGGCGGCGATGTGCGCGGCTTCAATGGTGGCCATGCCCAGGTCGTCGCCAGCCATCTGGAAGTTGCAGTAGGACAGCGCGTCGGTGCCCACGGCCTTGGCAGCCGCTTCGCGCCAGGCCGGCGCGCGCCAGGCTTTCACGTCGATGCCCACCGGCGGCACCATGCCGATCTGCTCAAACATGCTGCGCAACAGCACGCCGATGTTGCATTCGTTGAGCGTGATGATGTGCGTCACGCGACCGGCCAGCATGGCCATCACACGTTCCGTATAACGTGCAAACAGCGCGGGCGTGCGTTCACCATGCCAGCCACCCAGGCCCAGCAGCCACTGCGGCGACGAGAAGTGGTGCAAGGTGACCAGCGGCTGCAGGCCGTGGTCCAGGCAGCACTGCACCACGTCGCTGTAGTGGGCCAGCTCTTCTTCCGAGAACACACCTTCGCTGGGTTCGATGCGCGCCCACTCCACGGACAGGCGGTAGCTGGCCAGACCCAGGCTGGCCATCAGCGCGATGTCTTCGCGGTAGCGGTGGTACTGGTCGACCGAGTCGCCGCTTTTGTCCACATAGGGTGAACCGGGCACGTTTTCTTCCAGCCAGCAGTCGCTGTTGCTGTTGTGGCCTTCGACCTGGTGGGCGGCGGCGGCGGCGCCCCAGATGAAGCCGGTGGGGAAAGTCTTGGACATGGGAAGGAACCGGGGTGAGGTTTCAGGAGACCGCTGGAAGAGCGGCAGAACGGCGAGCAGCCAGGTCGTCACGCAGGCGCGCCACTTCGGCGCGGCCCATGGGGTAGCCCCAACCCAGCACGGCGGCGATCAGCAACGCGATCACGCCCGTGACCGGGCCCATCAGCGCGGCAATGCCCCACAGGGCGCCCGCAGGCTGATCGGGCTGGCCCGCCAGGTAGCCGGTGGCCGACAACATGGCGCCCACCAAGGCGCTGGACAGGCCAGCGCCTATCTTTTGCGCAAAGCCCACGGTGGCGAACAAGGTGCCCACCACGCGGCGGCCGGTGTTGAGTTCGATCTCATCAGCGGTGTCCGACAGCAGCGACTGCGACACCGGTGCGCCCACGCCCAGCAGCAGGTTGCTGATGAAGGCCAACGCAAACACCGCGGGTGCAGGGCCGGACATGGTCGCCAGGTAACCCATGGAGACCAGGCCCATCAAGGCTGACGAGACCACCATCACACGCTTCTTGCAAAAGTGGCGTGTCAGCCGGTCGCTCAGCACCACGCCGGCCATCAAACCCAGGCCGCTCAATCCCATGAAGGGGCCGATAAGCGCGGGGGCCTTCAGCACGGCCGCGAAGTAGTAGACGCCGGCCGCCAGCGGCAGGCCGATCAGCAAGGCCAGCAGGCCGAAGGCCACCATGCAGGCGCGCCAGCTGCGGCTGCCCCACAGCGCGCCAAAGTCGGACTTGAGGTTGGGCGCCAGCGGCGGCGGCGACTGCACACGCTCCTTGACGACCCAGAAGCAAAGCCAGGTCAGCAGCAGCCCGATGCCACCGAAGAGCAGCGCCGCACGCTGGAAGCCCAAGGCCGCGTTGCCCGCCCCCAGCACGTCCTTCAGCACCGGGAAGCCGGCGCCACAACCCACCACAAAGATGAACAGCACAAAGGCGTTCACGCCCAACAGGCGCAGCCGTGCATCCGGGTCCGGCGAGACGATGGCCGGCATGGACTGGAAGGGGATGTTGATGAGGCTGTAGCCCCACCACAGCGCGGTGTACGACACCACCACCCAGGCCAGCTTGCCGCCCATGCTTTCCGCCGGCGGCACGGTGAAGGCCAGGACCAGGGCCACCGCCATCAACGGCGCGGCAAACAGCAGGAAGGGCCGGCACTGGCCCCAGCGTGTGCGTGTGCGGTCCACCCAGCGGCCGACGTAGATGTCCCAGCCCGCGTCGGCCAGCCGCACCAGCAGCAGCACGGTGCCTATGAGCGCGGCGCTCAGGCCCACCACGTCGGTGTAGAAGAACATGGCCATGCCGGCGGTGGCGGTGACCAGGGTCGGAAACAGGTTGCCGCAGCCGTAGGCCAGCTTTTCGGCGAAGGTCAGGTTCCTCGGGCTCAGGGCTTGGCTCATGGGAAGCCTTTCTTCAGGTGATGCGCCAGCGCGTGGCGGGTGCCGTGGCGCTGATGCAGCGGACGGGACCCAGCAGGCCAGTGGGCAAACGGGTCAATCGGCGGCCCGGCAGCGGCAGGCCACTGGGTTTGGCCGGGTCGCGGCGCGCGTTCTCGGGCCGGTTGGCCACGGTGATGCTGAGCCGGTTGCGGCCCGGCCGCAAGGCGACGTGGATGTCGAACAGGAAGGGCGCTTCGCTGGCGGTGACGGGTGCGGCGTCGTTGACCTGCAGCTGGGCGGCATCGCAGACAGTGCCCAGGTCCAGCCACAGGGGGCCGGCGCCTAGGTCTTCGTCGGACAGGGCCCATTCGGTCTGGTAGGTCAGCTGGCCTGCAAAGTCAGCGGCACCTGAGTCCTGGGACAGGTCGCGCAGCTGGTCCCAGCGCGTGTCGAAATGGATGACGCGCCCACCGAGACCGCGGCCCCGAGCGCGCACGGCCCAGGGGCCGTTCAGGGACAGCTGCACGGCGCCAGCAGGTCGCGGGGCTGGCGCGGTGGTTGCCACGCAAGCGACGCAAGCGACCTGAGGCGCCACACGGAGCAAACGCGCCGCGCGCGCGGGCAGGGCAACGGCCACGTGGCCGTCGGCAGCGGTCAGCCGTTCGCGGCGGCCGGTCCAGGTGTGCCACAGCTCGGCGCCGCTGCCCGCGGGCAAAGGCAGCTGCACCGTGCGCGACTGCGACGCAGGGTTGCGCAGGAAGAGCCAGCGCTGGCCACCATCTTCACGCACCGTGAACTGCAGGCCGTGGCCGGCAGGCAGGTCCAGTACGGGGGCCAAGCCCGTGGCCCGCAGATCGCGGCCGATGGCGGACGGCACCAGGGTCGGCACATCCGCCATCGCGGCGCGCACACGTCGGTCGCGCGCCGCAGCGTCCAACCAGCCTTCTTCGCGCGCAGGCTTGTTGCCGATGGCGCGCACCGGCAGGCCGGCTTCGGCGCACGCGGCCAGACGTTCGGCCACTTCGGCACGCAGTGCGGGCAAGTCCGGCAGCAACAGCGCCTGGTAGCGGTGGCCGCCCAGTGTGACGAAGGCGCCATCTTCGATGCGGCCCTTCAGCAGCGCGTCGGCGTTGATCCAGTCCCAGTCCAGGCCGGCGTCCAGCAGCGCGTCGTGCCAAGGCGGGGGTGTCAGCGCGTCGGCCGCACCCATGAAGGCGAACAGGTCCAGCGGCGCCAGCACGGCCACGGGCACCACAGCGTGGCCACGTTGCAGCACGGTCTGGCAGCGCGCGACGTAGTCGGTCAGCGGGCGCAGCAGCGGCCACAGCGGGTTGTGGTCGTCCAGTTGCGTGCCGACTTCCATGTCCGCGAAGGGGTACCAGGGGTGCGTGTCGGTGTCCGCACCTCGCACAGGCGCGCTGGCGCCGTGGCCGATGAGTTGCTGCGCCCCGTGCACGAAAAACTCGTCGGCACGTTCCCGCAGCTTCTGCGGCGTGACTGCAAGGCCTTCGACCAGCCAGCAGAAGGCCTCGGCCGTCACCAGCGGGCGGCCATACAGGTGCGCGGCGGAACGTGCCATGCGCAGGAAGTGCGCAGCGCCCGCGCCGGCCAGGTCCTCGGTTTCCGGGATGTGCGCCGAGCCGTAGGCTTGCAGCCAGTCCACCGGCGCACCATGGGCCTGGGTCTTGGCCTGCAGGCCGTGCTGGCTGGCCCAACCGGCCAGCGGCGTGTAGAGGCGTTCAATCATCAGTTCCGACACCGTCAGGCGGTAGTCGGCACGCACACGCGGGCCTGCGTCGGCGTCGTCGAACAAAGGCGCGCCCACACGCGCCTGGAAGCAGTTGCGCCAGCCAGGCTGCAGCAGCAGCGGCAGAAAGCGAGTGATGGCGTAGCCCCGGCGGCGTTCGAATTCGGCGGCGAAGTCATCGGTCCACAGGATGTCGGTGGGGATCTCCAGGCTGTCGATGAAGACGGATCGCCAGGTGTGGCCCGCATGCCGCGACAAGGCCGGCAGGGCGGCATCGCCCACACGCGCCGCATGCGCATCAAAGGCCTCGCGCTTGAGATGGTCCAGCACCAGTTGCGGCCCGTGGCCCGCGGCTTCGGTGATGCGCTGGTCGCTGACAAAACGCACGACGCTCACGATCTGCCACTCACCGGGCGGCACGTTCCAGACCAGCGTGCCGTCGGGCTGCATGCAGGCGGTGAGATCCACCGTCGCTGCAGCATCCACCCAGCCCGCCGCATGCACCTGGCCCCAGCGGTCGGGCAAGGTCAGCGGCACGAAACCAGGGAAAGGGCCCAGGCTGGGCGTGCCGCCGCGCAGCGCCAGCACGGCTTGCACCTGCGCCCGCGCATCCATGCGTTCGTGCCAGTCCGGCGGCAAGGCCTGCGCCTCATCCACCGTGCCGTCTTGTTCCATGCGGGTGCCAAAGCGCGCCGGGCGCTGCGGCATCTGCGGCCGACCTTCGTAGCGCGTTGTCCCCTGCACCGTGGTCCAGGCGAGCGTCAGTTCCTGCGTGGCCAGTTCCGGCGTGATGGCTTCACCGCCGCCAAAAGGCCAGCAGGACCCAAACGTGAGGTCCACCGTCAGGCCCAAGCGCTTGGCTTCGTCCATCACTGCGGCGACGGTCTCCCACCAGCGCGGCGTGAAGACCTCGTGCACACCTTCGGCACCTTGCGGCAGGCCGACGCGGCAGGGCTGGATCTCCACGCCGCCCCAGCCCGCGTCGGCGAAACCCCGCAGCTGCTTGCACAGCGCGGCTGCATCCACGGCGCCACCCGGCCACCACCAGCGCAGCAGCGGGCGCTGCGCCGGTCCCGGTGCCGCGAACTGCGCGGCCGGGCCTGCGACAGACACGTCCACCGTCAGAACCGGTAGTCGGCCGTGATGCCCGTGGAGCGGAAGGAGTTGGCGCCCAGCGAATAGGCGTAGCCCGAGCCCGCACCCTTGCCTGGCAGCGGGTAGAGGATGGCGTTGGGCACACGTTCGTCGGTGGCGTTGCGCACGAACAGGGCCAGGCCCCACTTGTCGTCCGGGCTGCGCAGACCCGTGCGCAGGCCCAGGACGGTGTGGGCCTTGAAGCCGCACTCCGCCGCCAGCGTGTTGCACAGGCGCACGCGCGTCTTGTAGGTGGCGTCGGCGCCGATGGACCATTCGTAGTCACCGAACACCGCGATGGCGTACTGCACACCCAGCACCAGCTTGCCCTTGGGTGAATACAGCAGGCGTTGGCCGCCGACGTTGGCGCCGTCGAAGGTGAAGCCGCTGGGGTACTGCGTGCCCAGGATGGCGGCACCGCCCACGTTCAAGGTCAGGCCCGTGAGCGGACGCAGGCGCAGGTCCACTTCGACGCCGTAGGTGGTGACGTCAGGCACGTTGAGCGGGATGCAGTTGAGCGCACCAATGGAGGTCAGCGTGCAGTTCTGCTCCTGGAAATCCTTGATCTGGGTGCGTAACAGCGCCACGTCCACGTCGACGCGGCGGTCGGCCGTGGCCAGCTTGGCACCCACTTCCAGCGCGGTGGCAATTTCCGGCTTGATGACGATGGCCGGCGCGCTGCCCGATGCCGCCAGGGCGCCGATGGGCGTGCTGGTGTCGATCTGCGGGCCCTTGTAGCCGCGTGACAACGTGGCGTAGAAGTTGGTCTGCTTGTCCAGCGCGTATTGCATGCCGAGCTTGCCCGACAGGTTGTGCTTGTCGACCGTGCCGGAGCTGCTCTTGTTGGTGCTGGGCAGCGTGAAAGGCGCAAAAGCCACGGTGCTGGTCTGTGTCTGCGCGTCGCTGACACGGTCGCTGGTGTAGCGCAGGCCGCCCAGCAGAGACAGCTGGTCATTCAGCTTGAAGCTGCCCTGGCCGAACAGCGCCGCCGACTTGATGGCCGTCTGCAGGCTGTAGACGTTGGTGATGGAGCGCGGCACCGGTGGCGAAGGCAGGAAGGGCGGCGGGCTGATCAGCGTGGTGTCGTCCTTGGTCGCCTTGTAGTCGGAATAGAACGCACCCGCTGTCCACTCCACGGTGGACTTGTTGGGGCTGGCCAGGCGCAGTTCCTGTGTGAACTGCTTGTTGTGCACCCGGCCCGGGCCGTTGCGCACGCGGTCGTAGCCCGACTGCATGTCGATGGCCACCTGGTCAGGGCCGGTCTCGCGGTCGCGCGCGGCGGTGATGGACGTGAACGTCAGGCCATTGCCCAGGGTCCAGTCCACCTGGCCCGACAGGCCCTTGACGCGGATGCGCGTGTAGTCCGGCACGTTGCCGCAGACCTGGTTGTTCTTGTCATTGACAGTCACGCCGCAAGCCGCGAAGTCAGACAGCGCGGTGTGGCCCGTGGTGTTGACGGCCACGAAGGGCGCGAAGAAGGTCGCGTTCTTGTTGGTGGTGGTGTCGTGTTCGGCGATCAGGTTGATGGCCAGGTCGGCAGACGGCTTGAACAGCAACCGACCGCGTGCGCCACCGCTGTCGGTGACGCTGTCCTTGCCAATGGCGACGTTGCGGTACACGCCCTTGATCTGGTCCTTGTGCGCGGTGACACGCAGGGCGCTGGTGTCGGCCAGCGGTGCGTTCAGCCCCACACGCAGGGACAGGTTGCTGGCTGTGCCGGAGGCGGCATCCACCGCTGCAAAACCTTCGAAGCGCTTGAGCACCGGCGCCTTGCTGACCATGTTGATGACACCGGCCGACGCGTTCTTGCCGAACAGCGTGCCCTGTGGGCCGCGCAAGACTTCCACGCGTTCCAGGTCGAACAGCGCACCACCGGCGGTGTTGCCCAGCGTCACGCCGTCCACCACCACGCCCACCGAGCTTTCGGCCGAGGTGGTGAACACCGCCGTGCCGATGCCGCGTATGGACGCGCTGCCACCGGCGCCGCCGGTCTTCACGTCGCCGAATTCCAGGCTGGCGGTCACCTTGGCCAGGTCGGCGATGTCACGCAGGCCTTCGCGTTCCAGCTGCTCGGCACCCACCACGCTCATGGCCAACGGCACTTCCTTGATGCTTTGCAGCCGCTTCTGCGCCGACACCACGACCACCTGGTCGACACGGGCGTCGGCCTTGGGGTCGACCTTGGAGTCGGTCTGCGCAGTGGCCGCCCAGGCATGGGTCAGCAGGCCGGCCGCCAACAGGGCCCGGGTCAGGAGTCGGGGGGAAAACGAGCAGTGCACGGGGTGTCTCCAGTCGATCTGTTGGGGCGCGCAGCGGCAGGGCTGAGGCGGGGTTCTGGGCGCTCGGTGAATTCGCTTGCTGCAAGTTTTCAGAAAGCGTTTACATTGTGCAAGCCGCCGCAGGCCGGTCGCATCCGTAGGAACCCCAGCACTGGGCATCCGCACCACGCCCGGCCGGCCCGGGCAGATGCGAGAGGGATGCGATGGGATGCGCTATCGTTCAACGACACCAGCCCATGAAACCGCCCCGTCCACGCACGTCCGCCCCGGCCCTCGCACCCGCATCCAAGGCACCGGCCAAACGTTCCACCATCAAGGACGTGGCCCACGCGGCCAGCGTGTCCATCGCCACGGTGTCGCGTGTGGTCAACGGCGAAGGCTCGGTCAGCCAGGCCACGCGGGAACACGTGATGGCAGTGATCGACGCGCTCAACTTCCAGCCCAACATGGCGGCTCGCCACATGGGCGGCGCACGCTCCAAGTGGGTGGCCCTGGTCTACCAGAACCCCGGCATCGGCTTCATGCACCTGGTGCAGAGCGGCGCCGTGGACCGCTGCCGGGCCGACAACTACATGCTGTCGGTGCACGCCTGCCAGTTCACCGGCGGCGACCTCGACCAGGAACTGCTGGGCATCGTGGACCAGCTGCAGCCCAGCGGCGTCATCCTGCCGCCGCCGCTGAGCGTGTCGCCGCACGCAGTGGCCACGCTGGCATCGCGCGGTGTGCCCTTCGTGCGCCTGTGCCCGGCCGAGGACGATCTGCCCTACCCACGCGTGTGGTTCGACGAACGGGCCGCCATGCGCGCCATGACCGAACACCTGATCCAGCAGGGCCACCGCCAGCTGGCCCTGATCGCCGGCCTGCCGGCCAACAAGCTGGACGGCCGCCGCGACGGCTACCTGGACGCCGTGCGCGCCGCACGCCTGGCGGGCGCCGAGGCCAACATCCTGTTCGGCAGCTACACCTTTGACGCGGCGCTGCCGGTGGCCTTGCAGTTCCTGCAGCGCAAGCGCCGCCCCACGGCGCTGCTGTGCACCAGCGACGACATGGCCGCGGCAGCGCTGCGCGCGGCGCAGCAGCTTGGGCTGCGCGTGCCGCAAGACCTGTCGGTGACGGGCTTCGACGACGGCTACATCGCCACCGTGGTGTCGCCGTCGCTGACCACCGTGCATTCGCCCCTGCGCGAGCTGGGCGCTGCGGCGGCCGACCTGCTGATCAAGGGCCCGCCGGACATGAACGCAGGCCTGGTGCTGACACGGCCGTGGAAGCTGGCGCTGCGCAATTCCACCGCTGCGCCGCCTGCTTGAACCATCCACGCCGATAGCGGCACCGCTCAGCGCGCGTGGCGCTGCACAAAGTCCACCACCGGCCCGGCCAGGCTGTCGTCGCCGGTGTTCAGCGCCACGGTCTGCGAGAAGTGGTTGTGGTCGCGCACACACAGCAACTCGGGCGTGAAGCCGTGCTGCGCGGTGAGCCGCGCGAACAACTCACCGGCCTGCACCTGCATCTGCAGCAGGTCGCGTTCGGCGTAGCTGATCAGCAGCGGCAACGGCTGGGCGTCCACCTGCTCCACGATGCTGGCGGCCGCCAGTTGCGCGGCATCGTCGGTGCCGAAGTAGGCGTCGTTGCGCGGGTCGGGTGTCTCCACGCCGAAGGGCACGCGGGCCAGGCGTTCCAGGCGTGCGTGGTGGGGGCCGGAGGCCAGGATGGCGCCGCGCACACCCGCTGCGGCATCGACACCAAAGCGGCGTTGCAGCACGGCGGCGGCCACGTGGGCGGCGCCGGCCGATTCACCCATCAGCACGATGCGCCGCGGGTCGCCGCCGAAGCGGCTGGCGTGTTCGGACAGCCAGCGCACGATGGCCGCCACGTCCTGCGGGCCACTGGGCCAGCGGCTTTCCGGGGCCAGGCGGTAGTTGGGAGCGACAGTGACAAAACTTCGGCGCGCGAAGCACCAGCCGGCATTGGCCTTGGTGGCCTTGTCACCGCGGATGAAACCGCCGCCGTGCACACACACCAACACTGGGCGCGGCGTGGTGGTCGCCTCGGTGGGTTCGTAGACATCGAGCGTGTGGCGTTCGTGCGCGCCATAGCGCTCATCCTTGTGCACACGCACACCGTCCGTAGGCTGGGCGGCCAGCAGCGGCGCGTACAGAGCCTGCACCGCCGGCAGGTTGAAGCCCGCGCCCAGGGCACGCAGGCGCAGGGCCAGCTCGTCGTTCATGATTTTGTGGCCGTGCGCGTCAGCGCGTCCCACCCGTAGCGGTTCATGCTGCCGAACGCGGGTGAGGCCGGGTGCGGCACGAAGCGTGTGCGGCAGTCGATGACGGCCGGCAGGCCGCTGGCGCGCGCACGTTCGATGGCGGCGGGGATCTGTGCCGCGTCTTCGACCACTTCGCCATGGCAGCCGAAGCCGCGCGCTATCGCGGCGTAGTCGGTGCCTTCCAGCGACGTGCCCATCTCAAAGCCCAGCTGCATGCGCTGGCCCTGGCGGATGATCCCCCAGGACGCGTTGTTGTGGATGAGGTTGATGACTGGCAAGCCGTAGCGCCGCGCCGTGTCCAATTCCTGCAGCGTGAAGCCGAAGGAGCCGTCGCCCGTGAGGTTCACGACCAACTTGCCCGGGTGCAGCCACTGCAGCGCCAGCGCATAGGGCAGGCCGAAGCCCAGCTGGCTCATGCCGGGGTCGTGGAAGCGCGTGCGCACGGTGTGCACGGGCGTGAGGTCATTGCTCCAGAAAGTCGTGTGACCACCGTCGTAGACCGCCAGTGCGTCGGCCGGCAGCGCCTGGCCCACAGACTGCGCGATGGCGGCCGGGTGCATGGGCGACGCAGTCTCAGCGGCCATGGCAACCAGGCGCGCTTCGTACGCGGCGCGCACGCTGCGCAGGCTGGGCAGCCAGGCGGGGTCTGTGGTGAGCAATGACGCTGGCACCGCAGCCAGCAGATCCTGCAGCGCCAGGCGTGCGTCGGCCTGCAGGGCCACCTGGTGCAAGGCCGGCGCGCCGAGCGCAGACGGGTCGATGTTGATGTTGATCGTGGCGTGCTGACGCCGCGCCAGCGGTCCGCGCTCATCCCACATCCACGACGACCAGCGGCAGCCGATGCTGACGATGACATCGGCTTCGTCAAAGGCGCGCTTCACCGCGTCGCCAGCGATCAGGCCACCATGGCCGATGAAGGCCGCGTGGCTGCTGGCCACCACCCCCAACGCCATCTGCGTGGGCACCACCGGGGCGTGCAGCCGGGCGGCGAATTCGCGCACTTCAGCGTCAGCACCGGCCGTGACGACACCACCACCGGCCACCAGCACGGGCCGGCGTGCGCCCTTCAGCAGCTCCACGGCGGCAGCCACCGCATCGGCTGCGGGGCGCGGACCCTGCAACGCACGGTAGCGCGCCGGCGGCAGATCGAACTCATCGGCCTGCCACGTGACCTGCTGCGCCAGCACATCCTGCGGAATGTCCAGGTGCACGGGCCCGGGCCGGCCACTGAGTGCCTCGCGGAACGCGGTGCGCACCAGCTCCGGCAGGCGGCGCGCGTCCTGCACCACGGCATTCCACTTGGTCAGCGGCGCCAGCACGGCGCGGGTGTCCATGTCCATGAACATGCCGCTGTGCGGGTAGGCGGCGGCGCGGTGCTGGTTGGTCGTGATGAGCAGGACCGCCAGGTTGTTGTTGAAGGCC
>JANOAM010000036.1:0-7203 GCA_031411215.1 Betaproteobacteria bacterium | reverse complement strand
AGCATGAACGCGCCGACGCCAAAGGTCAGCCCGAACTGCGCGATCTGCTCTTCCGTGTAGCCGAACATCAGCGCGTCTCCGCGGCGGTGCCAGGTTCCACGGTCTCCACCAGGTCCGTGTAGGCATGCCAGCTGGCGTGCGCGAGCCAGGGCACGACGACGATCAGGCCGACCATGAAGGTGGCCATGCCGATCAGGCTCATCACCAGCAGCAGGCTGGCCCACAGCGCCATGGGCAGCGGGTTCATCAAGGTGGCACCCACGCTGGTGGCCACAGCGGTCAACACGCCGTGGGGGCGGTCCAGCAGCATGGGAATGGCCACCACGCTGCTGGCAAACACCGGCGCGGCCAGCACGCTGCCCAGCAGCAGCCAGGCTTCAAAAAGGTGGCCTGTGTCCTGCAGCACGACCACCCGCAGGAAGTCCAGCGGGCTGCTGACGGGCGCTGGTGCGAAGGCCGTGATCAGCGCGGCCGAGGTCAGCACCCAGCCCGTGCCGGCCAGCCCCAGCAGCAGCCCGAAGCGGACGAGGCGGCTGTCCCTGGGCTTCCAGACCACCAGCGCTTCGGCCAGGCCGGCACGCCGGCCTTGCGCCATGCCGCGGCTCAGTTCGTACAGGCCTGTGGCGATGATGGGTGCCACGATCAGGAAGCCGCTGAAGGCGCCGGCCAGCAGCCAGAACTTGTTGCGGGCCAGTGCGATGAGTGCCGCACCGAAGAGCGCCGCCGCCAGGCCATGCAACAGCCCCGGCAGCGGGCAGCGCATCAGGTCGGCCCAGCCGCGGCCTAACCAGCGAATGGGTTGCGTCAAGGGCACGCTGCGGATGCGGAAGCCGCGTGCGAAGCTGGGGTCAGATCCTGGGAGCATGGTTTTGTGCACTGTAGGCATGTGTGCTGACCCGAGGCTTGATGCCTGTCAAGCGGTCACGTCAAGCTGCGTCAGTCCGACAGCAGCTGCGCCGCTGCTGCCTGCAGGGTGGCCGGCGATGCGTCCGGCAGTTCGATGACCGCAGCGGCGTCGAACGCGGCGAAGTGCTGTTGCATGGACTTCAGGTAGCTCGGGTCGTAGTGCTGGGTCAGCAATTCGCCCACCATGTCGGCCCACGCGCCGCCGCGCGCCTGCGACTGCCAGTGTTTCACCGTGACACGGCCGCGCAGTTCCACCAGCGCATCCAGCCGGGCGCACAGGCTCTCTGCGTCCTGCACGAAGTGGGCGTAGTCCTGCAGCAGGAAGTCCACACGCGTGGCCAGGCTCATCTGCACCTGCAGCACGGTGGCTGCGCGCAGGTGGTCGATCAGTTCCTGCGGCAGGCGCAGCTTGCCGATGACGCGGCTTTCGCCTTCGGTGTAGACAGGCCGGGCCGGGTCCAGCGTGCGCATGGCCTGCCACAGGGCCGTGTCGAAGGCCTTTTGCGATGGCTGCGGGCGGCCGGGCTCCAGCCCCAGCACGGAGCCGCGGTGGCAGGCCAGCGCTTCCAGGTCCAGCACCTGCGCGCCCTGTTCAGCCAGCGCGCGCAGCAGCCGGCTCTTGGCCGAGCCCGTGCGGCCACACAGCACGCGGAAATCAAAGCGCGCCGGCAGGCCCTGCAATTCCACCACCACAGCGCGCCGGAAGTCGCGGTAGCCGCCTTCCAGCACGCTGACCTGGAAACCGATCTCGCCGAGTACCAACGACAGTGAACCGCTGCGCTGCCCGCCACGCCAGCAGTACACCAGCGGTCGCCAGTCGCGCGGCTTGTCCATCACGTGCGTCTGCACCAGCTGCGCAATGTTGGCCGCTGCCATGGCCGCACCACGCTTGCGGGCGTCGAAGGGCGACACCTGCTTGTACACGGTGCCGATGTCGGCACGCTGCGCATCGTTGAGCACAGGCCAGTTCTGCGCGCCGGGCAGCCGGTCTTCGGCGTGCTCGCTTTCGCTGCGTGCGTCGATGATGGTGCTGAAGTCAGCCATCCTGGTGATGGCCTCTTGGGCGCTGACACGCTTCAGGCTCATGCGTTCAACTCCACGTGGTCAAGCCGTGGCGCCGACTGCGTCCAGCAGTTCGCTCTCGATGCGCAGCTGGGCCTTGGGTTTTTGCAGTTCCGGGCCGTCAACCAGGAAGGTGTCTTCCACGCGTTCACCCAGCGTCGTGATCTTGGCCAGCTGCAAGTTGATCTGGTTGCGCGCCATCACGCGGGCGATGGCATAGAGCAGGCCGGTGCGGTCGCTGGCGGTCACCGTCAGCAGCCAGCGCTGGGCACGCTCGTCGGGCGCCAGCGACACCCGCGGCGTCACCGGGAAACTCTTGACACGGCGCGACACACGGCCGCTGCGTGGGTCCGGCAGCGGCCCTTCTGAGGCCAGTGCCAGCGAGGCCTGCGTTTCCACCAGCGAGATGAAGTCGCGGTAGCCGCCCGGTGAGTCGGGCGCGATGGCCTGCGTGGCCACCACCTGGAAGGTGTCCAGCGCAAAGCCGGCGCGGGTGGTGTGGATCTTGGCGTCCAGGATGCTGAAACCGGCACTGTCGAAGTAGCCGCAGATGCGCGCGAACAGGTCGGCGCGGTCGGGCGAATACACCAGCACCTGCAGCCCGTCGCCCACCGACGAGGGCCGCGCGCGCACCACCGGCTCGGTCGCGTTGACATGCCGCCACAAGCTGCGTGCATGCCAGGCGATGTCGGCCGCGTCGTGGCGCGCGAAGTAGCTGACCTCCAGCGTCTTCCACAGTGGCTCTTCCGTGCCCGGCAAGGCGCTGTGCAGGGCCAGGTTCTGCCGCGCTTCCTGCTTGCGCGATTCGATCTCGGCGCCCGGGTCGGGCTGGGCGCCGCCCAAAGCGCGCAGGGTCAGCCGGTACAGGTCTTCCAGCAGCTTGCCCTTCCAGGCGTTCCACACCTTCGGGCTGGTGCCGCGGATGTCGGCCACGGTGAGCAGGTAGAGAGCGACAAGGTAACGCGGCGTGCCCACCAGGCGCGCGAAGTCGCGCACCACGTCGGCATCCGACAGGTCTTCCTTCTGCGCGATGCGGCTCATGGTGAGGTGGTGCTTCACCAGGAATTCGATCAGCTGCGTGTCGTCCCTGTCCACGCCGTGGTCGCGGCAGAAGCGGCGCACTTCCATCTGGCCCAGCTCGCTGTGGTCACCACCACGGCCCTTGGCGATGTCGTGGAACAACGCGGCCACGTACAGCACCCAGGGCTTGTCCCACTGCGCGCCCAACTGGCTGCAGAAAGGGTACTCGTGCGCGTGCTCCGGAATGAAGAAGCGGCGCATGTTGCGCACCACCATCATGATGTGCTGGTCCACGGTGTAGACGTGGAACAGGTCGTGCTGCATGCGGCCCACGATGCGGCGGAACACCCAGAGATACCGCCCCAGCACGCTGGTGGCGTTCATCAGCCGCAGCGCGTGCGTGATGCCGCGCGGCTGGCGCAGGATGTCCATGAACAGCTCGCGGTTGATGGGGTCGCGGCGGAAGGCCGCGTCCATCACGTTGCGCGCGTTGTACAGGGCCCGCAGCGTGCGGGCGCTCAGGCCCTGCAGGCCCGGCGTCTGCACAAAGACCAGGAAGGTCTCCAGGATGGCGTGCGGGTTCTCGGTATACAGGTCGTCCTGCACCACCTCCAGCGTGCCGGCACGGTCCAGGAAGCGCGCGGTGATGGGCCGCATGGGTGCGGCCTCGGAGCCGCTGACACGGTCCTCGATGTTGAGCATCAGGATCTGGTTGAGCTGCGTCACCGCCTTGGCCGCCCAGTAGTAGCGGTGCATCAGCACTTCGCTCACCCGCTGGCCCGCGCTGGCGGTGTAGCCGAAGCTCTCGGCCACGGCGGTCTGCAGGTCGAAGACCAGCCGGTCTTCGCGCCGCCCGGCCACAGCGTGCAGGCGGGCGCGGATCAGCTTGAGCGTGCCTTCGTGCTTGACCAGCTGGCTGGCTTCAAAGGGCGTGATCAGGCCCTTGCTGGCCAGTTCGCTCCAGGTGCGGCCCAGGCCCGCGGCGCGTGCCACCCAGATGACGACCTGCAGGTCGCGCAGGCCGCCCGGGCTTTCCTTGCAGTTGGGCTCCAGCGCGTAGGGCGTGCCTTCGTACTTGACGTGGCGCTGGTGCATTTCCAGCGTCTTGGCGCGCAGAAAGGCCTTGGCGTCCATGGCCTTGTCCTGCGCCTTGCGGAACTGGTTGAACAGGCGCTTGGCGCCCGCCACGGGCCGGGCTTCCAGCAGCGCGGTCTGCACCGTCACGTCGCGCTCCGACTCGGCCACGCATTCGGCCAGCGTGCGCACGGACGAGCCGATTTCCAGGCCGATGTCCCAGCAGGCGGTGACAAAACGCTCTACCGCGCCCAAGGCGTTGTCGGGGGCGGCCTCCGGCATGAGGATCAGCACGTCGACGTCGGAATGCGGGAACAACTCGCCGCGCCCGTACCCGCCCACGGCGACCAGGGCCATCGTGGCCGGCATGCCGCAATCGGCCCACAGGACCTGCAGCGTGGCGTCCACATGGCGCGCGAGCACGCGGATCACCTTGGTCGCCGCTGTGGCGGTGGCGCGTGACTCGGTGAAGTGCAGCAGAAGCGCGGCCTTGCCGTCGCGGAAGCGTGCGCGCAACGCCGCAACAGAGCCCGGCGCCTGACCACCGGCTTGCGGCACCGCTGCCATGTTCAGGCGGGGGACGTGGCCGGCTGGCC
Organism: Betaproteobacteria bacterium; assembly: GCA_031411215.1. Lineage (GTDB taxonomy): Bacteria > Pseudomonadota > Gammaproteobacteria > Burkholderiales > Burkholderiaceae_C > Rubrivivax. The sequence goes on along the minus strand of JANOAM010000036.1, from coordinate 2,545 downwards.
GTAGCCCAGCGGCGCGAAGGCCGGCGGCGGCGGGCTGCCGGCGCTGACGGTCAGCACCTCGTAACCGGTCTCGGTGACCAGCACGCTGTGTTCCCACTGCGCCGACAGGCTGCGGTCTCGTGTGACGATGGTCCAGCCGTCGTAGGGGCGGTTGCCCTTGCGGTCTTCCTTGATGTCGCGCTTGCCGGCGTTGATCATGGGTTCGATCGTGAAGATCATGCCCGGCACCAGTTCTTCCAGCGTGCCCGGGCGGCCGTAGTGCAGCACCTGGGGTTCCTCGTGGAAACGGGCGCCGACACCATGGCCGCAGAACTCGCGCACCACACTGAACCCGGCGTGCTCGGCAAACATCTGGATGGCGTGGCCGATGTCGCCCAGGCGCGCACCCGGCTTGACCTTGACGATGCCCTTCCACATGGCCTCAAAGGTGATCTGGCACAGGCGCCTGGCCGCGATGCTGCCTTCACCGACCACGAACATGCGGCTGTTGTCGCCGTGCCAGCCGTCCTTGATGACGGTGACGTCGACATTGATGATGTCGCCGTCCTTCAGCGGCCGCGTGTCCGGAATGCCGTGGCAGACCACCTCGTTCAGGCTGCTGCACAGGCTGGCCGGGTAGGGCGGGTAGCCGGGTGGGGCATAGCCCAGCGTGGCCGGGATGCCGCCCTGCACGTGCACCATGTGGTCGTGCGCGATCTTGTCCAGCTCCAGCGTGGTGACGCCGGCCTTGACGTGCGGGGTCAGGATGTCCAGCACCTCGCTGGCCAGCCGGCCGGCGGTGCGCATACCTTCGATGTCGGCGGGGGTCTTGATGGAAATAGCCATCCTGGGATTATCCCATTGGCCCCGTAAAATCACCGATTCACTCCCGCCCTGCCTGCCGCCACGGCAACTCCATGAGCCTGTCTGCCCTCCACCTGATGCACTTTGAGGGCGGAAATGCCCTTTCCTCCTTCCGCGCGCAGTCCTTGCTGTCGCTCTTGCAGGCGGCCTGCCCTAGGGTCACGGGCGTGGTGGCGCGCCACGTGCACTGGGTGGCCTTTGATGCCCGGCCGGACGCCGCAGTGCTGGACAAGCTGCAGGGTCTCTTGACCTATGGCGATGCCTTCGAAGGCAGCACTGGCGGCGAACGCATCGTGGTGATGCCGCGCCTGGGCACCGTGTCGCCCTGGGCCAGCAAGGCGACCGACATCGCGCGGAATTGCGGGCTGGTGTTGCACCGCGTAGAGCGCGTCATCGAGTTCTTCCTGACGCTGAAGGGCGGCCTGCTGTCGGCCGCCAAACCCTTGTCCGCGGAGGAACGTGCTTCTGTGGCTGCTGTGCTGCACGACCGCATGACCGAACACGTCGCTTTCGAACGCGAGGCCGGTGCCCACCTGTTCGACGGCCGCGACGCCGAGCCGCTGGCCCATGTGGACGTGCTGGGCGTCGGTCGCGGTGCGCTGCTCAAGGCCAATGCCGAATTCGGCCTGGCCTTGTCCGACGACGAGATCGACTACCTCGTCACCGCCTTCACCCGCCTGGGCCGCAACCCCAGCGACGTCGAACTGATGATGTTCGCCCAGGCCAACAGCGAACACTGCCGCCACAAGATCTTCAACGCGCAGTTCACGGTGGACGGCGTGGCCCAGCCGCATTCGCTGTTCGGCATGATCCGCCATACCGAAAAGACCAGCCCGCAGCACACCGTGGTGGCCTACGACGACAACGCCGCGGTGATGGAAGGCCACACCGTGCAGCGCTGGCTGCCCCAGGGTTTCACCAACGCGCCGGCCTATGGCGCACGTGAAGACCTGGCCCACGTGCTGATGAAGGTGGAGACACACAACCACCCCACGGCCATCAGCCCTTTCCCGGGCGCCAGCACGGGCGCGGGTGGCGAGATCCGCGACGAAGGTGCGACCGGTCGTGGCGCGCGGCCCAAGGCGGGCCTGACGGGCTTCAGCGTCAGCAACCTGCACCTGCCGGGGACCAACGAGCCTTGGGAGCAGAATCCCGTCGGCAAGCCGGAACACATTGCCAGCCCCTTGCAGATCATGACCGAGGGGCCACTGGGCGGCGCTGCGTTCAACAACGAATTCGGCCGGCCCAACCTGGGCGGCTATTTCCGCGTCTTTGAGCAGGACGTGGCAGGCCTGCGCCGTGGCTACCACAAGCCCATCATGATCGCCGGCGGGCTGGGTTCGATCAGCGCCAGCCAGGTCAAGAAGCTGCCCTTCGGCGTTGGCACGCTGCTGGTGCAACTGGGTGGGCCGGGCATGCGCATCGGCATGGGCGGCGGCGCGGCCAGTTCCATGGCCGCAGGCACCAACACCGCGGCGCTGGATTTCGACAGCGTGCAACGTGGCAACCCGGAAATCCAGCGCCGTGCGCAGGAGGTCATCAACCACTGCTGGAGTCTTGGGGAAACGAATCCCATCGTGGCCATCCACGACGTGGGTGCGGGTGGCATCAGCAACGCATTTCCAGAACTGGTGCATGGCGCCGGCAAGGGCGCGCGTTTCGACCTGCGCCAGGTGCCGCTGGAAGAAAGCGGCCTGGCGCC
>JANOAM010000035.1:0-5251 GCA_031411215.1 Betaproteobacteria bacterium | reverse complement strand
CATCAACCAGATCGTGCACAAAAGCAATGACCGGTTGGCACACGATATGGCGATGTGTGTGAAATACAAGGTGCCGATCATCATCACCAGCCTGGGCGCGCGTGAAGAGATCAACGCCGCTGCGCACAGCTACGGCGGCGTGGTGCTGCACGACATCATCAACAACAGCTTTGCGCGCAAAGCCATCGACAAGGGCGCTGACGGCCTGGTCGCTGTGGCCGCGGGTGCCGGTGGCCATGCGGGCGTGAAGAGCCCGTTCGCATTGATCCAGGAAATCCGTGAGTGGTTTGACGGCCCGCTGGCGCTGAGCGGCAGCATTTCCACCGGTGGCGCCGTGCTGGCGGCGCAGGCCATGGGCGCCGACTTTGCGTACATCGGCTCGGCCTTCATCGCCACCGACGAAGCGCGTGCCGCCGACGCCTACAAGCAGTGCATCGTCGACAGCAGTTCCGACGACATCGTCTACAGCAGCCTGTTCACCGGCGTGCATGGCAACTACCTCAAGCCCAGCATCCGCAGCGCGGGCCTGGACCCGGACAACCTGCCGGAGAGCGACCCCAGCAAGATGAACTTCGGGGGCGGTGAGGGCAGCAAGCCCAAGGCCTGGAAAGAGATCTGGGGCTGCGGCCAGGGCATCGGTGCGGTGAAGTCCGTGATGCCGGTGGCCCGGTATGTGGCGCAGCTCAAGCACGAGTACGACGAAGCCCGCGGGCGCCTGGGGCTCGCGACGGCATGAAGCGCCGAGCCGCCTGGGTTGCGCTGGGCCTGTTGATGCTGGCCGGCTGCACCAGCGTCGGCATAGGCCTGAGCCTGCCGATTGGCGGCCTGGGCGGCATCAGCATCGGCATGGGCAGTGATGGGCGTGTGAGTGGTGGCGTCTCCGTCGGCTCGGGTGGCGTGAACGTGGGTGTGGGCGGTACAGCGCAGATGCTGCCGCCGCAAGACCCGCCTGCGCGCGGCCGCTCGGCTTCATCAGCCGCCTCGGCGGCCTCTTCGCCAGAATCTGCAGCCAGCGCCGCTTCCGTCCCCCGCACATGAACACCACCGCCCGCCGCCAGGTCGTTGTCAACGCCAAGTTGTTTGACGCGGCCAGCGGCACGCTCAGACCAAACAGCACGCTGGTGATTGAAGGTGAGCGCATCACCGCGGTCTCACAAGAAGCGCTGCAGGTGGACGACGCCGCACGCATAGACGCGGGCGGCCGTGTGGTGCTGCCGGGGCTCATCGACGCGCATGTGCACGTCACCGCCGCCTCTCACGACTTTTTCCACCAGGCTTTGCAACCGCCGTCGCTGACCGGTGCTTTGTCAGCCCGCATCATGCGGGAGATGCTGCAGCGTGGTTTCACCACCGTGCGAGATGCGGCCGGCGCCGACTTCGGCCTGCAGGAAGCGCAGGCCCAGGGCCTGTACGAAGGGCCTCGGCTCTTCATCGCGGGCCAACCCATCAGCCAGACGGGTGGGCATGCGGACATGCGGCCTAAAGGGACAGGGACAGGTCTGCGCGCCGAGGGCCTGTTCTGCAGTTGCGCCGGACTGGGCATCGTCGGCGCGATTGCCGACGGCGTGGGCGAAGTCCGCCGGGCCGTTCGCGAACAGGTGCGCAACGGCGCCAACCACATCAAGATCATGGCCGGTGGTGGTGTGAGCAGTCCCACCGACCCCATAGACGGCACGCAGTTCAGCGTAGAGGAACTGCGCGCCGCGGTGGAAGAAGCCGAAGCGGCCAACCTCTACGCGCTGGCCCACGCCTATTCCCCGCGGGCCGTGACGCGGGCCGTGCAGGCGGGCGTGCGCAGCATCGAACACGGCAACCTGATCGACGAGGCCACGGTGCGCGAGATGAAGCGCCATGGCGCCTACTTCGTGCCAACGCTGGCAACCTACGCCGCGTTGGCGGATGAGGGTGAACGCCTGGGCTGGTCACCCGCCATGCTGGACAAGCTGCGGGTGGTGCAGGACCGCGGCATCCAGGCCGTGAAGCTGGCCAGGGATGAGGGTGTGCCCATCGTCTTCGGCACCGACCTGCTGGGGCACATGCACGAACGCCAGAACAGCGAATTCCTGCTGCGCGCGCCCGTGCTGTCGGCGCTGGAACTGCTGCAGAGCGCGACCATTGTTGCCGCCCGCTTGATGCGGCGCGAAGCCGAGATCGGCCAGTTGGTGCCGGGCGCTTTTGCCGACCTGCTGATCGTGGACGGCGACCCGACCCGCGACATGAACGTTCTGGCGAAACCGGCGGCGTCCCTGCGACTGCTGATGCAGTCAGGCCGCACGGTGCTGGACACGCTGAGCCTGGCCTGACGGTCGTGTGCAGCGTCGGAATTCTTGACGCTTCGAGTCGGGCGGCCAGCGCGCTGAGGCCGCAAGTCCCTGCAGCAGACCACCAAATCCGCGCTGGCGTGCAAGTTGCATCCGCTTTGCAAGCGGCTTGCAGATCGATCCGTTGGCCGTTTGTTCAAGCGAAATCCACAGGAGCTTCGATGAAGAAACGATTGCTGATGGCTGCCACCGTGCTGGCCCTGACGGCCCCGGCCGCATGGGCGGCCCCTTTCGACTACATCCGGGTCGGTGACCTGGACGGTTTCGGCTTCACGTCCACAGCCGGGCTGCAGCGCACCACAGGTGCAGCGGCCGACACCAACGGCAACGGTCTGCTGCAGCAGACCGAGTTCCTGCCGGACCTCAACCGCAACGGCTCCGTGGCCACGGGCAGCGGCGACGACTTTGACCACCGCTCTGCCGCAGAAAAGGCCAATACCGCCGCACCAACGGGCAACGGCTTCACCGACCGTGGTTCTTCGGGTTCCAAGTGGACGGACATCACCCTGTCCACCAGTTTCACCGGCTCGGACTTCCCCGATCCGGGTGGCGTGGGCATCCCCAACCAACCCACGCTGATCTTTGACTTCAACGTCGACGGCAGTGCCGTGGTGGTGGGCACCCAGCTGTTCTTCAACCTGATCTTTGGCGACTACGACGTGGTGCCGGCCAACATCACGCTGACTTTCGCCTCGGCGGCCTCACGCACCGTCACGCTGAACACGCAGTCGGGCGCGGCTGATGGCCTGATCCAGGCGGCGTCCGCTCTGCTGGACTTCACTGAAGTGTTCACCAGTGACGGCTCGGGCGGCTTCAATGGCTATGTGCGGGTCGACTTCATCGCCCCCAACGAGCCCTACACCGTATTCGACTTCACCGAACTGAGCGTCACGCGCATCGCCACCGGCATCCCCGTGGCACCGACATTGCCGCTGGTGACCCTGGCGCTCGGCGCGCTGGCATTGGCGCGACGGCGCGCAGTCCGCTGAGCAGCGCCCGGTCGCCAGACAAAGAACAAGGGGCCCCGCGGGGCCCCTTTGTCATGTCGCTGCTGGTTCGTCACTTCACGCTGGTGAAGCGTGCTTCTGGCCGGTCGTCTGAGCGGTGCACCGTGCTCACGCCGGCCTTCATCGCCCAGGGGCGCATCTGGTGGTGGATGGGGATCAGCAGCACCTCGTCCTTGATGCGCACCAGCGCCTCGCGGATCATGGCGTTGCGCTTGGCCACGTCGGTCTCGGTCTTCATCGCGTCGGTCAGGCGGTCCACCACCGGGTCGCTGATCCTGGAGAAGTTGTAGTTGCCGTCCGCGCCAACACTCTTGGTGCGTACCAGAGACTGGATCATGTACTGCGCGTCATAGGTCGCCACGCCCCAGCCCAGCAGGTACAGGCTGGAATCGAAGTTCTGGAACTTGACACTGAACGTGGCCATGTTCTCGGCCATCAGGGAAGCCTTCACGCCGATGCGCGCCCACATCGCCACCACCGCCTGGCAGATTTCCTCGTCGTTGACGTAGCGGTTGTTGGGGCAGTTCATGCGGACTTCGAAGCCGTCCGGGTAGCCAGCGTCGGCCAGCAACTTCTTGGCGCCGTCACTGTCGGGCTTGGTGGGCGTGTCGATGTCGGGCGTGTTGCCGTTGACACCCGGTGCCACCATGATGCCGGCCGGGATCGACAGGCCGCGCATGATGTTGCGCTTGATGGCTTCGCGGTCTATGGCCATGCTCAACGCTTGGCGCACACGCTTGTCTGCGAAGGGGTTCTTGCCCTTGATGTTGCTGTACTTCAGCTCCGGGCTGCCCACGTCCGGCGCGAAGTAGATGGTGCGCACTTCGGGGCCGTCCACCACCTTGAGCTTGGTGTCGGTGCGCAGGCGGGCCACGTCCTGCGTGGGCAGGTCGGTCAGCATGTCCACGTCACCCGACAGCAGGGCGGCTACGCGCGTGGGGTCGCTCTTGATGGGCGTGTAGATCACTTCCTTGACGTTGCCACCGTGTTTGTCCCACCACTCGTTGTGGATGGTCATGGTGATGCGCTGTTCCGGCATCCAGCCCGTGATCTTGTAGCTGCCCGTGCCCATCACGTTGCGGGAAGCGTAGTTCTCTTCCTTGGCCTTGTAGTCCTGCACCTTCGCGGTGTTGTTCTTTTCCGCCCAGGCCTTGCTCATGATGCGGAAGTCGATGATGTTGCGCAGCAGCAGCGGGTTGGGACCGGCGAGGATCAGGTCGACGGTGTGGTCGTCGATCTTCTTGATGTCGCTGATGCCGCTGACGTAGATCTGCATCGTGCCCTGGGGCTGGCGGATGCGGCCGAAGCTGAAGACGACGTCGTCGGCCGTGAAGGGCGTGCCGTCCTGGAATTTCACGCCCTTGCGCAAATCGAAGCGGACCTGCGTCGGGCTGATGTAGGTCCACTTGGTGGCCAGCGCCGGTTCGACCTGGTAGGTGGCGCTGTAGCGCGTCAGGCCTTCGTAGGCGTGCATCAGGATCGCATTGGTCGTCGCATGGTTCTGCGAATGCGGGTCCAGGGTCAGGATGTCGTTCTGCGCCGCCCAGCGCAGGGTTTGAGCCTGGGCCGGCTGGGTGGCGGTGAACGCGGCGGCCAGCGACGCGGCCAAGACAAGTGCCTTCATCATCATGCGGGTTCCTAGGGGACGGGATGAAAGGCCGCATGCTAGTTCTGTGCCCGTCAGCGCACAGCGGGGAAAGTCCGGTGTGCGCACGCCCGCCAGGGCTATGCGGTTTCCAGCCCGGCGTCGCAGCCTTGTGCCGATGCGATCCAGCGCCGCACCAGGGCCTGGGCCCAGCTGGCCGGTAGCCAGGGCAACCAGCGCCGCGGGTGGGCCAGGGCGCCACACAGGTAGCGGGCCTGCGCGGCGTCCCAGGTCAAAGCGACACAGGCGCCGTGCCGGCGCCGGGACAGCAACATGCC
>JANOAM010000034.1:0-4282 GCA_031411215.1 Betaproteobacteria bacterium | reverse complement strand
CCAGCGTGCGATGCAGGGCACGCGTATGCCGCCTTCGGTGAGGTCCATCTTGCCGCCCACCAGCGGCCAGTTGTCGCTGAAGCGTTCACCGCCGTTGTCGCTGGTGAAGACCACCAGCGTGTCGTCGCCCAGGCCGCCTTCATCCAAGGCCTGTAGCACACGGCCTATGCCCTCATCCAGTTCACGGATCATCTGCCGGTAGGTGTGGATGTTGCCGCCGTCCACATGCGCCAACGTGGCGCCGGTGATGTTGGGCACGGCCGGGTTGTGGCGCGTCTCCCAAGGCCAGTGCGGTGCGGTGTAGTGCAGGCTCAGCAGGAAGGGCTGGCGGTCGGCGGCACGCTGCTGCACGACTTGCACGGCGCGGTCGCTCAGCAGGTCGGTCAGGTAGGTGCCGGTGTGGTCCACGGGCACGCCGTTTTCGAACAGGTCCACCTTGCCGGCACGGTCCAGATGGCTGAAGTAGCTGACACCGCCGGACAGCGGGCCGATGTGCTCGTCGTAGCCACTCTTCAGCGGACCGAAATGCGGCGGGTATCCCAGGTGCCACTTGCCCACCAGCGCCGTGCGGTAGCCCGCGGCACGCAGCAATGACGGCAGCGTGGGGTGCTCCGGCGGCAGGCCGATCTTGGTACTGCCGTAAAACTTGCCCGTCATGGGCTCTTCAGCGGCGCCACGCAGCCGGTACTGGTAGCGGCCGGTGATGAGCGCAAAACGCGTCGGCGAACAAACCGGTGAATTCGCATAGGCGCGCGTGAAACGCACACCCTGCGCGGCCATTCGATCCAGCGCCGGAGAGATGGCCTCCGCACGGCCTCCATAACTGCCAAGGTCAGCGTAACCCAGGTCGTCGGCCAGGATGAAGACGAGGTTCGTCATTCGATCTTCATCCCCGTGGCTTTGATGATGCGGGCGAAGCGTTCACCCTGGGTGTTGATGCGGCGCGCAGCGTCTTCGCCAACCAGGCCTTCATGCACCATGTCCAGCTTGCCCAGTTGCGCACGCAGGTCGGGCGTGTTGAGCGCATCGGCCAGCGCCTTGCGCAACACCGCCATCACCGGCTCGGGTGTGGCGCTGGGCACCATGGCGATGTACAGCACCTCCACCTCCAGCGCCTTCAGACCCGCCTCGGCCGTGGTGGGCAGTTCAGGCGCCAGCGGTGAACGCTGCCGGCCCGTCACCGCCAGCGCGGTGATCTTGCCGGCCTTCACATGCGGCAGCATGCCCGGCGTGGCCAGTACACCGGCCTGCACTTCACCCGACAGCACGGCCATCACGGCCGGGCTGTTGCCCTTGTAGGGCACGTGCGTGATCTGCGCCCCTGTGGCGTCAGTCAGGATGGCGGCGGCCAGGTGGCCCGGGCTGCCGTTACTGCCGGAACTGAAGGTCAGCGGCCCGGCCTTGGCCTTGGCGACCAGCTCCGCCAGCGTCTTCACGCCCAGCGTGGGGTGCGTGCCGACCAGCAGGCCGGAGGACGCCATCACCATCAGCGGCTTCAGGTCCTTGGGCGCGAAGGGCAGCTTGTCGTAGACGTGTGGGTTGACGGTGAAGGTGGTGTCGATGCCCGTCAGCACCGTGTAGCCGTCGGCCGCAGCCTTGGCCACGTCGGCCGCGGCGATGTTGCCACCCGCGCCGCCCTTGTTGTCCACCAGCACCGTCTGCTTCAAAGCCGCCGACATCTTCTCGGCCACCGCGCGGGAAATGATGTCCGAAGGCCCACCCGGCGGGAACGCGTTGACGATGCGGATCGGCTGCGCCGGGAAGGCGCCCTGCGCCCAGGCCAGCGGCGCCGCGACACCTGCCACCGCGCAGGCCGCCGCCAGCCGGGCCCAGGACCAGCGCACCGCTTTACAGCCGCTCGAAGACGGTGGCGATACCCTGCCCGCCGCCTATGCACATGGTGACCAGCGCATAGCGCTTGCCGGTGCGGTGCAGCTCGTAGATGGCCTTGGTGGCCAGGAAGGCGCCGCTGCAGCCGATGGGGTGGCCCAGTGCGATGGCGCCGCCGTTGGGGTTGACCTTCTTCATGTCGAATTCCAGCCCGCGCGCCACGGCAATGGCCTGGGCCGCAAAGGCCTCGTTGCTTTCAATGACGTCGATCTGGTCCAGCGTCAGGCCGGCCTTCTTCAGCGCCAATTTGGACGCGGGAATGGGGCCTTCACCCATGATCTCGTTGGGCACACCGGCCACGGCGTAGCTCACCAGGCGCGCCATCGGCTTGTAGCCGTGCGCCCCAGCGGTGGTGGCGTCACCCAGCACAAAGAAGGCCGCACCGTCGTTGATGCCGGACGCATTGCCCGCGGTCACCGAGCCGCCTTCCTTCTTGAACGCCGGCTTGAGCTTGCCCAGGCTTTCCATCGTGGTGTCGGCCTTGACGTGTTCGTCGGTGTCGAAGGTGACCTCACCCTTGCGCGTCTTCTTCACGATGGGCACGATCTGGCTCTTGAAGCGCCCTTCGGCAATCGCCGCTGCGGCCTTGCGGTGGCTGTCCACGGCCAGCTGGTCCTGCTCTTCGCGCGTGATGCCCCACTTGGTGACCAGGTTCTCGGCCGTGATGCCCATGTGGCCGACGCCAAACGGGTCGGTCAGCGTGGCCACCATGGTGTCGATGAGCTTGGTGTCGCCCATGCGTGCGCCGCTGCGCATGGCGGTGCTGAGGTAGCCGCCACGCGACATGACTTCCACGCCGCCGCCCACGCCGTAGTCGCAGTCCCCCAACAGGATGTTCTGCGCCGTGGTGACGATGCCCTGCAGGCCCGACGAACACAGCCGGTTCACCGACATGGCCACGCTGTCCATCGGCAGACCGGCCTGGATGCTGGCCACCCGCGCCACGTAGGCAAAGCGGCTTTCCGTGGGGATGGTGTTGCCCACGGTCACGTAGTTGATGGCCTTGGGGTCCACGCCGCTGCGTTCCACGGCGGCCTTCATGATGGTGCCGGCCAGTTCGGCCGGTTCGATGTCAGCCAGGCTGCCGGCAAAGGTGCCGATGGCGGAACGGGCTGCGCCCAGGACGACGACGTCGCGTTTGCTCATGGGAATGTCTCCAGGAAGGTGGGTTGCTGCAAAGAGCGCAGTGGGCGCTGCCGGACTGGCTGGTGGCTTACACCGCCATCATGCGCCCGGGCGGGGCTGGAACGCCAGCACCTGGCCGGGCATGCCGCAAGACGCTCAGTCCAAGGCCCAGGCGGGCTTCTGGTCCAGGTTGGTGTCCGGCACGGCCGCCAGCAGGCTGCGTGTGTAGGGGTGCGCGGGTGCGGAGAACAGGCGGTCGGTGTCTTCCAGCTCCACCACCTGGCCCTGCAGCATCACGGCCACACGGGCGCAGATGTGGCGCACCACCGCCAGGTCGTGCGCGATGAACAGGTAGGTCAGGCCGAACTCGTCCTGCAGGTCGGCCAGCAGGTTCACCACCTGGGCCTGCACCGACACGTCCAGGGCCGACACGGCTTCGTCGGCCACCACCAGTGTCGGCCGCATCACCAGCGCGCGTGCAATGCCTATGCGCTGACGCTGGCCGCCGGAAAAGGCATGCGGGTAGCGCGTGCGGTATTCCGGTCGTATGCCCACACGCTGGAGCATCTGCACCACACGGTCTTCCAGGTCACTGCCACTGGCCAGGCGGTGGATCTGCAACGGCTCGGCGACGATCTGCTGCACCGTCATGCGCGGGTTGAGCGACCCGAAGGGGTCCTGGAAGATCATCTGCATTTCGGTGCGCAGCGGCTTGAGCGCGGCGTCCGGCAGCTGCGCCAGATCCACCGGCGCTTCGCGGCCTTCTTGCGCCGCACGGTGCGTGAACAGCACCTGGCCAGACGTGGGCCGCGTGGCACGCAGGATGGCGCGGCCCAGCGTCGTCTTGCCGCTGCCACTTTCGCCGACGATGCCTAGGGTCTCGCCACGCTTCAGGTCGAAGCTGACGTTGTCACAGGCCTTGACCAGGCCCACCTGGCGCGGCACCAGGCCCTTGTCCAGGATGGGGTAGTGCTTGCACAACTGGCGCACCGCCAGGATCACGTCGTCGCTCACGATGCGATCTCCTCAGCGCGGTGGCAGGCGACATCGTGGCCCGTGCTCAGGCTGCGCAGGACCGGCGCGTCGCCCTGGTCGCAAAGCCCGGCTTGCGCATGCGGGCAGCGCGGGTGGAAGGGGCAGCCCGCGGGCAGGTCCGACAGCGCAGGCACCGAGCCTTCGATGCTGGGCAGCCGCTGCCCCCGCACGCCGTGCAGGCTGGGCCGCGACCGCAGCAGGCCCAGCGTGTAGGGGTGGCGTGGCGCCTTCA
>JANOAM010000033.1:0-4895 GCA_031411215.1 Betaproteobacteria bacterium | reverse complement strand
CACCTACGTCAAGCGCGTGCGCGAAGCCGTGGCCGGTGACCTCACCAAGAACGGCCTGGAACTGGAGGCCGCATCTCTGACCCAGCTGGACCAGACCAGCATGGAGTACTTCAACCCCAGCAACGCCTTCGACGCCGAGGGTCTGACGCGGCTGACCGAGCAGATCGAACACCGCAAGAAGCAGCGCAACGACGTCGAGCAGGACACGCTGATCGCCATCCGCAACAAGAACCTCGAAGCCGAGAAGCTCAGCCTGGGCATCGACCGCGAAAGCGAATACGCCCGCCTCACGCAGCAGCGCGAGGTGGAGATCGCGCGCGCCCGTCAGCGCGCCGAAGTCGCCACCGAACGCGCCCAGCGCGAGCAGGAAGCCGAAGGCGCGCAGATCGCGGCCAAGCAAAGCATCGAGACGGCGCGCATCCGCTCGGACCAGACGCTGGAGCAGGACCGCATCGGCAAGGAGCGCGCCATCCAGGGTGCCGAGATCGAGCGCCGCATGTCTCTGGAACTGGCCGAGCAGCAGCGCGCCATTGCAGTCGCCCGCGAGAGCAAGGCGCAGAGCGAAGCGCAGGCCGAAGCCGAGGTGGCGCGTGCGCTGGCGGTGTCGGCCGAAGAGAAGGTCTTCACCGCACGCGAAGTCGAGATGGCCGAACGCAAGAAGGCCATCGAACTGATCGGCGCCGCGCAGGCAGCCGAACACGAAGCGTTGCGTCTGACCAGCGCCGCCGCCGCCGAGAAGACCGCCAGCGCCGACCGCGGTGCGGCCGTGGTCGCGCAGGCCACAGCCGATGCCGACGCCGACAAGATCCGCAGCCTGGCCGCTCGCGTGCGCGCCGAGATCGAGGCCGAGGCCTTGCGCTGGATGAACGAGGCCCACAACATGCTGACCCCCGATGCACGCGCGTCGGCGCTGCGCTTGAAGCTGGTGGACAAGGCCGAGGCCATCATCCGTGAATCGGTGCGGCCGATGGAACGCATCGAGGGCATCAAGATCCTGCACGTCGATGGCCTGGGGGGTGGAGGCGGCGGCCACAGCCACGGCGTGGGCGACGGCAACGGCGGCGGCTTTGCCGACGGCGTCGTCAATTCGGCCCTGCGCTTCCGAGCCCAGGCGCCGTTGGTGGACCAGTTGCTGAAGGAGATCGGTCTGGACGCCGGCGACCTGGGCCGGTTGACGGCCGGCGCCACCAGCACGCACGCGCTGCCGCCAGCGGCAGCACCGGCCAAGGAATGAGGACGAACGTGGACCCCCAAGCTCACTTTGGTTCGCTACCCCCCAGGGGGGCTGTGTCTCCTTTGGGGCGGCCCGGCAGGAGGCACGCGTGATCAAGGTGTATGTCTCCAGCGTCATCGACGCCAGCGCCGACAACGTGTGGTCGCGCATCCGCGACTTCAACGGCCTGCCGCTGTGGCACCCGGCCATCGCCGACAGCCGCATCGAGAACAACGAGCCCAGCGACCGTGTCGGCTGCATCCGCCATTTCCACACCCGCGACGGCGGCATGATCCGCGAGCGGCTGCTGGGCTTGAGCGACTACGACTACAGCTGCAGCTACGAGATCCTGGAAAGCCCGATGGGCGTGGCCGACTACGTGGCCACGATCAAGCTCACGCCGGTGACCGACGGCAACCGCTGCTTTGCCGAATGGAGTGCCGAGTTTGACTGCGCCGAAGGCCGTGAACGCGAGCTCACCGACACGATTGGTGGCGGCGTGTTCCAGGGCGGCTTTGAAGCGCTGAAGCGGCACTTCGGAAGAAGGTAGGCGCGTGCTGCAGCGGGTGGTGCGCTCCACGATCATCGATGCGCCGATCGAGCGCGTGTGGGCGGTCCTGCGCGACTTCAACAGCCACGACCAATGGCACGACGTGGTCGACCACAGCCGCATCGAGGCCAACGAGCGCAGCGACCAGGTGGGCTGCGTGCGCAGCTTCACGCTGAAAGACGGCAACCGCATCCGCGAGCAGTTGCTGACGCTGGACGACCGCGAGTTCAAGAGCACCTACTGCATCGTCGAGGCCACGGTGCCGCTGCAGCGCTACGTGGCCACCGTCACGCTCAAGCCCGTGACCGACGGCAAGCGCACCTTCTGGCACTGGGAGAGCACCTTCGCCACGCCGCCCGGCCAGGAAAGCGAGCTGCGCGAGATGGTCGCCACCGGCGTCTACGAGGCCGGTTTCGAGAACCTGCGCCGCCATCTGGCGCAGGGCGCCGACCGGCTGCCGCGCGGCGCGCAGCCCATGCCGACGGCGCTGCCTGTGGCCTGCCGCCGCGCCGTGCAGCGCGCCTACGGTGGCCCCGAGGTGCTGCAGGTCGAGCACGCCGAGACGCCCGCACCCGGGCCGGGTGAGGTGCGCATCCGCCAGCGTGCCATCGGCGTGAACTATTTCGATGTCTACCTGCGCAAGGGCTGGATCCCGGGGATGTTGCCCCTGCCCGGCACGCCGGGCATGGAAGCCGCTGGCACCGTGATCGACGTCGGCCCCGGCGTCACCGGCCTGATGCCCGGCGACCGCGTGGCCTACCTGGGCCCGGAGCCCGGGGCCTACGCCAGCGTGCGCTGCGTGCCGGCCGATTGGGCCGTGCGCCTGCCGCCGGCGGTGAACGAGGACACCGCGGCCGCGCTGCTGCTCAAGGGCCTGACGGCTGACATGCTGCTGCGCGACCTGGGCCGCGTGGGCCCGGGCACGCGGCTGCTGCTGCACGCCGCGGCCGGCGGCGTGGGCCTGCTGGTGGCGGCCTGGGCACGACGCATGGGCGCCACGGTGATCGGGACGACGAGCAGTGAGGCCAAGGCCCGCGTGGCGCGCGAGCACGGCTGCCAGCACGTCATCGTGACACGCGACTACCGCTTTGCCGACGAGGTGCAGCGCCTGTGCGGTGGCGCCGATGTCATCGTCGACGGCCTGGGTGAGGCGGCACGCGAGCAGAACTTTGCCGCGCTGGCACCTTGCGGCCACTGGATCAGCCTGGGCCAGGCCACTGGCGGCCTGCGGCCGATCGACCCCGACATGCTCGTGCAGAAGTCGGCCACCTTTTCGCGACCGGTGATCTTCGCCTACCTGAAGTCACCCGCGCAGCGGCTGGACCGCACGCAGCGCTTGTGGGCCGCGCTGGCCGACGGCAGCATCCACCCGCCCGTCATCGAACGCTACACGCTGGACGCCGCGGCCGAGGCGCACGCGCGGCTGGAGTCGCGGCAGTCGCTGGGGCCGCTGATCCTCGTCGCCTGAGCATTCGGGAGCTCGCCATGATCCAAGGCATGAACCACTTCACCATCACGGCCGAGAGCCGCGAGGCCACGCTGAGCTTCTACTGCGGTCTGCTGGGGTTGAAGCAAGGGCACCGTCCCGACCTCGGCTTCCCGGGGGCGTGGCTCTACGCGGACGGCAACCCTCAAGCGGTTCTCCATATTTACTGGGACCGCCCGATGCCCAGTGGCCGCACCGGTGTCATCGACCACATGGCCTTCACCGCCAGCGACTTGAAGGCCGTGAAGGCGCGCTTCGACGCCGCTGGCCTGAAGTACGACCTGCGGCAGCAGGCCGGCGCCGGCACCTGGCAGTTGTTCAGCTTCGACCCCAATGGCGCCAAGGTCGAGCTCGACTTCGACCCCTCTGAGACGCCATAGCCGCGCTGCCGGTACAGACGGGCGGCCGCTTCACGGCGACCCGCGCACGCCCGCCGCCAGCATCCAGACCGACAGCAAACTCACTGCTGCAGCGGTCGGCACTGCAAAGGGCATTCCAAGCGCCGGCGCGGCCATGCCCGCCAGTGCGGCGGCGGTGAGCAGGCCGAGCAAGGCCAACCAGGCCGGCATGCGGCGCTGCACCCAGGCGCCTGCGCACAGGACACCCAGCGACGCCGCCATCAGAAGGCTCACGCCCAGCAGTTCCCCGATGCCGCCGCCGTAGGCCGTGAGGGCGCTGAAGAGCCTTTCGATCGCCAGCCGGTCGGCGGCGGATGCGTTGGCATGGGCCTGTGCCAGCAGCGGCATGACCGTCAACCAGCGCAGGATGCCCACGGCGCGGGCCAACGCGGACAGCGCGCCAAAGGCCGCGACCGTGGCGGCTACGGGGTGGTTCAGGCCGCCGAAGGTGCGTGCCGCCAGCCAGATCATCAGCGGCGCGATGAGCAGCGAGTAGGCCAGGTAGATCGCATAGCCCTGTGACACGGCCGCGGGTGCTGCGCCAATGGCCGCCAGCTGTTGCGCGGCCGGTGCGCCCAATGACGCGGGCCAGCCGATGGCCGGTCCCAGCACCGCCATCGGCGCCAGCGCGAGCAGGGCTTCAGCGACCAGGAAAGCGGCCAGGCCCTTGGACCGTTGGCGGGCCGGCCTGACCTGCTCGGCTGCGGAGTTCAGTGTCATCGTGTTCATGGCGTTTCCTTTCGTGTCTGTGGCGTTCAGGCTTGGGCCGGTGCGGTGCCCGCAGGGCGAGCCAAGCCCAGGTCGAGCAGGCTTTGGCGCAACGCCGTGGCCAGCGGTGTGGCCGGTGCCAGCGCCACGCGGGCTGCCAGTTGGCGGCCGTCCAGCGCGTGCGGCCGTTCCCACAGGTAGCGCATGCGCGCCAGTTCGCGCCACAGCGGGTAGACCAGGCCCACGGCGCGGATCAAACCCCAGGGCATGGTGCCCACGCGCAAGCCTTGCGTGGGCCGCAAGCCCAGGTCCGCAGCGGCCGTCTCCAGCCCGGCCAGCAGTTCCTGGCCGGTGAGGGTGTAGCCGGTGAAGTGCAGGCTTTCAAAGCGCGCTCCCCCGGGCTGGGCGGCCACGCGTTCAAAGGCGGCGGCCAGGTCCGGCAGGTAGGCCCAGGCGTGAGGCACGTTCAGCGGGCCGGGGTAGACGAGCTTGCCGCGGGCGATGTCCTTGACGATGGCCTGGTCGAACCAGGACCCGCTG
>JANOAM010000032.1:0-16372 GCA_031411215.1 Betaproteobacteria bacterium | reverse complement strand
GCGCCCGCTCCACCGACCCGCAAGCCGTGGTGCCGCAACTGGGGGAACGCTGGACCAGCTGGGTGGATGCGGTCACCGACACCTTCGAGACACAGCGTGTGCTGCAACAGCGCGAACGTGCCAGCGAGGCCTTCAAGTCCGCCATGGTGGACCACGCGCCGTTGGCCATCGTCACCCGCGACGGCCAGGACCGCATTGTCGATTTCAACCCGGCGGCCGAGACCATGTTCGGCGTGCCGCGGGCCAGCGCGCTGGGCCAGGAACTGGCGCCGCTGATCCTGCCCGAGGCCGCGCGTGAAGGCCCGCGCCGGCTGGCCAGCGGCACCCACACCGCACGCCACCAGAGCGGGCGTGAATTCCCCATGCAGCTGATGAACTTCCGCTTGCAGATCGACGGCGAGCCCTTTGACACCGCCTTCATCACCGACCTGTCCGCTCAGCACGACGCTGCCGCGCAGATCGACCGCCAACGCGACGCCCTGCGCCAGAGCGAAAAGCTCAGCGCCATGGGCACGCTGCTGGCCGGCGTGGCGCATGAACTGAACAACCCGCTGGCCATCGTGATGGGCCGTGCCAGCCTGCTGGAAGAGAAAGCCGAGGGCTCGCCCGTGCAGGACGACGCCCGCCGCATCCGCGAAGCGGCGGAACGCTGCGGCCGCATCGTGCGCACCTTCCTCAACATGGCGCGCCAACGGCCGCCCTCCCGCAGCGCGGTGCAGATCAACGACACCGTGCGCGCCGCGGCCGACATGCTGGGCTACACGCTGCGCAGCCACGGCATCAAGGTGGACCTGCAACTGGCCGATGCCATGCCCGATGTGCAGGCCGACGCCGACCAGCTGGGCCAGGTGGTGCTGAACCTGGTGGTCAATGCCCAGCAGGCCATGGAAAGCATGCAGGGCCCGCGTGTGCTGACCCTGGCCACGGGCGTGGAAGCGCCGCGTCCGGACGCTGCCGGCCGTGAGCCGCGTGTGTGGTTGCGGGTCACCGACACCGGACCTGGCGTGCCGGTGGCCGCGCGCGAGCGGCTGTTCGAACCCTTCTTCACCACCAAGGCGGCGGGCTTTGGCACCGGACTGGGTCTGAGCGTGTCGCGTTCCATCGTGCGTGAACACGGTGGTGACCTGGTGCTGGAGCCACGCGACGCAGGCGCCGTGTTCCGCATGAGCCTGCCCATCAGCGGCGGCGCGGAACCGGCCAGCCTGCCGGTGCCGCTGGACACCGCCGCGGGCGACCTGCACCACCGCATCCTGGTGGTGGACGACGAAGCCGAGATCGCCGACCTGATGCGCGCCGTGCTGGAAGGTGCGGGCTTTGACGTGGCCACGGCAGAGTCCGGCGCCGTGGCGCTGGAGATGCTGGCCGAAGCGCGCTTCGACGCCATCGTCAGCGACGTGCGCATGCCCGACATCGACGGCGCCGCGCTGTGGCGTGCCGTGCGCGAACAGCATCCGCCGCTGGCGCGTCGCATGCTGTTTGTCAGCGGCGACACGCTGTCCTCGCAGGCACGCCAGGTGCTGGAAGAAACACGTTGCCCCAGCCTGGACAAGCCCTTTGCGCGTGCCGACCTGCTGGCCGCCGTGCGCGCGGTGCTGGACGCCTGAGGCCGGCTGAGGCAGCACGGCCACAACATGCCCGACACACCCTTGCTGAGCCTGCTGGACGCGGGCCTGCGCGGCACGCTGATCGCGCTGCTGGTGGTGCTGGCCACCGTGCTGCACCGCGACCGGCCCCGCTTGGCGGCGGCCCGCGCTGGAGTGGCCCTGTGCCTGGGCCTGGTGGTGCAGACCTTCAGCTCTGCGCCGGCCTTTGAAGCCCATGCGCCACTGCTGCTGCAGGTGCCGCTGGTGGCGGTGTCGGTGGGCAATGCCGTGCTGTTCTGGATCTTTGTGCAGGCGCTGTTTGACGATGACTTCCGCTGGCACCCGGTGCACGCCGCAGCCTGGTGCACGGCCGCACTGCTGGCCGGCTTCAACTGCCTGGTGGTTGCGGGCAGCGCGTCGGTGCTGGCGCCCATCACCTACGGTTTGCAGCGATCGGTGCCGGTGGTGTGTGCGGTGCTGGCAGCCATGGCGGCGGCGCGCCATTGGCGTGCCGACCTGGTGGACAGCCGTCGCCGCCTGCGTGCCTTCATCGCAGTCGCGGGGGTGGTCTACACACTGGCCCAACTGGTGGCGCGGCTGGCGTCGCCGCAAGGGCGGCTGGTGGGTGCGACGGCGACGGCCGACGTGCTGCTGATGCTGGTGATCGTGCTGCCTGCGGCCTGGTTTGTGCTGTGCCTGCGGCGCACGGACCTGTTCCCGT
The DNA here is from genome assembly GCA_031411215.1 of Betaproteobacteria bacterium. Classification (GTDB taxonomy): domain Bacteria; phylum Pseudomonadota; class Gammaproteobacteria; order Burkholderiales; family Burkholderiaceae_C; genus Rubrivivax. The sequence goes on along the minus strand of JANOAM010000032.1, from coordinate 14,068 downwards.
CAGACCGTGCGGCCGCGCCGACACGGGCCGCGGCGGAGCCACCCGTCACCCGCCCGCCGCTGCTGACCGAACCCGACCCGGCCGAAGAGCGTCTGGCCCTATCGCTGAACCGGCTGATGGCGGAAGACCACGCCTACCGCAGTGAAGACCTCAGTGTCGCCAGCCTGGCGGCCCGGCTGGCGGTGCCGGAATACCGGCTGCGCCGCCTCATCAACCAGCGCCTGGGCCATTGCAACTTCAACGCCTATGTCAACGGGCTGCGTCTGGAAGAAGCCTGTGCGGCGCTGGCCAACCCGGCGCTGCGCGAACGGCCGGTGCTGAGCATCGCGCTGGACGCCGGCTTCCAGTCCATCGGCCCCTTCAACCGCAGCTTCAAGGCCGCCACCGGGTTCACGCCCACGGACTTCCGCAAGCAAAAGCTGGCCGATTCCTGAAACCGGCCAGCCGGAACGCGCAGGCTGCGGGTTTCGGCGCGACAGGGCGCTTGCATGCCGGCAACGTGTGCTTCACCGGGAGCCTTCGCTCCCGTTGATGGAGCACGATGATGACAAGCAGGACAACGTTCACAGCTCTGCGCTGGCTCTGCAGCGGCGCGCTGTTGGCAACCACGGCGCTGGCCGCACAAGCCGGCATGGGCCTGGCAGAGATCCCCGCCACCGGCGGCGACGGCCCGGTGACGGTCTACTACCCCAGCAGCAGCGCAGAAGCCGCCGTGACCCGCGGCCGCTTCACGCTGAATCTGGCCATGGACGGTCTGCCGCAGCGCGGCAACGGCCGCCTGGTGGTGGTGTCGCACGGCACCGGCGGCTCGCCCGTGGTGCATGCCGACCTGGCGCGCCAGCTGGTGGCTGCGGGCTTTGTGGTCGCACTGCCGGAACACAAGGGCGACAGCTGGCGCGACCACAGCAACCCCGGGCCGGACTCTTTCACCTTGCGGCCGCAGGAAGTGTCGCGTGCCATCGACGCGGTGGGCCGTGACCAGCGCTTTGCGCCGCTGCTGGACCTGACACGGGTAGGCGTGGCGGGTCAGTCGGCTGGCGGCCACACCGCGCTGTCCATGGCCGGCGGCCGCTGGTCACGCGGCGGTTTCAAGCGGCACTGCGACACGCACCTGGCCGAAGACTTCCAGGCCTGCGTGGGGTTGATCACCCAGCTCACCGGCGGGCCGCTGGACGGCGCCAAGCTGTGGCTGGCGCGCACGGTGATTGGCTGGCGCTTTGACGACGACACGTTGCAACAGCACGACGACCCGCGGGTGGCCGCGGTGGTGGCCGGTGTGCCCTACGCCGCGGACTTCGACATGGCGTCGTTGACCACACCGCGTGTGCCGCTGGGCCTGGTGCTGGCCGGGCAGGACCGCTGGTTGCAGCCGCGCTTCCATGGAGGGCAGGTGCGCCAGGCCTGCAAGACCTGCGAGCTGCTGGCCCAGGTGCCGGCCGCGCCGCACTCCATCATGCTGTCGCCGCTTCCGCCTCAATTGAGCGGCTTGGTGGGCGACCTGCTCTCTGACCCACCGGGCTTTGACCGCCTGCACGAAGTGCCGGCGGTGGAGCAGGCCATCACCCGCTTCTTCAGCCGGCATCTGGTCGCGGCTGCACCTTGAACGGCTGCTGCGTCAGGAAGGACGCGGCCGGCCCCAACGCAAACAGGTTGGGGCTCTGGTTGGACGGCATGGCCGCGCGGATGCGGGCGTGGAACGCGGCATAGCTGCCGCTGAACTTGCCGTGATTCCAGACCTTGAGCAGCTTTTCGGTGAAGAGACCGTTGTGTTCGCCGTCCAGGCTGGTCTGGTTGTCCATGCAGCCGCTGATCAGCAGCACGGCGGGCTTGAAGCTGCCGACCAATGCGGTGGCGGTGGCCGCAGCGCCGGTGACGGCCACCTGCGCCAGCGCGGCGTCCGGGTCTACCACCTTGGCCTCGCGTTTGGCTTGATGGGCCACCTCGGCTTGCAGCTTGTCATAGAAGGCCTTGTTGGCGGCGTAGACACGCTGGACCACCGCGTCGGGCATGAGCTTGGCGCGTGTGCCGGGCGGTGGGGGCAGCGGCGTGCGCTCGCGTGTGACGCTGCCGCTGTGGCAGCTGTCGGACAGCACGAGGACGCGCACGCCGGCGGCGAAGCGGCTGAGCTCCAGGTACAGCTCGTCGTCGATCAACTGGCCGTCGTAGAGGCACCAGGTCTCGTCCTTGCGGTCGGGTTCGTCCTTGTTGGTGTCGGGTACCTGGCCGCCATGGCCTGAGTAAGTCAGGAAGAACATGTCACCCGACTTCAGCGCCTTGGCGGCGGCGCGCATGCCGGACAGCAGCGCGGCGCGCGTGGCCTTCTTGGTGATCAGCACGGTGGACTTCATGCCCTGGCCCTTGGCCAGGGCCGCCATGTCGTGGGCGTCGAACTCGCAGGCCGACAAGGGGCCGGTCCAGCCTTCATAGGCAGCGGCGCTGACGGTGTTGAGACCCAGGTGCAGGGACAAGGCCTTGGCCTTGGCAGGGGTCTTGGGTGCGGGGGTTGCCATGATGCTGCAGATCCTTTTCGCCAACGATGGAACGGCGATCATGAACCTCTGCTGACCCGGGCGGCACCCCCAGGTTTGCGAGCCTCATGCAGGCTCGCCAAGGGCTCGTGACGATCAGCCGCCGAGCTTCATGTACTGCAGGATCTGTTCGTATTGCTGCATGTTGAGCTTGTCGTCCTTGACCTTCATTTCCTTGGCCTTCATGTCCCACATCTTGCCGATCATCTCCAGGAACTCGGCCTTGGAGACCATTTTGTCCTTGTTCTTGTCGATGCGGTCGGCCTTGAACATACCGGCGAAGGACATGTCGTCACTCGTTTGGGCGTGCGCGGCGCTGCCGAAAGCACCCAGGGCCAGGGCGGTGGAAACAACGGCCAGGATTTGGCGGGTCTTCATGAGAGTCTCCTTGAGTCGGAACGGTTGATGCAGTTGGATTCGCGTGGGGCTTTTCATCCTCCACGCAGCAGTAGTCGGGCATCTGGTGCAGCCCTTACGCACATTTCCGCGCTGTGGACAATGGCACCCATTCCCGCTTCAACCTCCTCCATGTGCCTGGCTGCCATCGCATCCGGACTGAACCCACGCTTCCCCTGGGTCCTGGCCAGCAACCGCGACGAATTCTTCGACCGTGCAGCGGCACCGCTGAGCTGGTGGCAGCCCGCCGCAGGTGACGACGCCATCCTGGCTGGTCGTGACCTGTCGGCCGGCGGCACCTGGATGGGCATGCGGCGCAGCGGCCAGCTGGCGTTGGTCACCAATGTGCGCGAGCCCGGCCGGCACTTGGCCGATGCGCCATCGCGCGGGGAACTGGTGCCTCTGTGGCTGCGCAGCGCAGCCGTGCAGGCGCAGCCCGCGCGGCTGCTGGAGCCGGCGCGCAATGGCTTCAATCTGCTGATCACCGATCTGGCCGACGGTGGACCCGGGATGTGGCTGAGCAATCGCTTCGCGGCGCCCAGGCCGCTGGGCCTGGGCGTGCACGGCTTGTCGAACGCTGCGTTGGACACGCCCTGGCCCAAGGTCACCCAATTGACGCGTCAGCTCCAACAGGTGGTTGTCGCTGCGCATACGGCCACTGAAGTCGCCGCTGCAGCTTTTGTCGCGCTGGCTGACCGCACACTGGCGCCAGACGACAGCTTGCCGCGCACCGGTGTGCCGCTGGAGCGTGAACGTGCGCTGTCCGCGCTGTTCATCCGCATCACACCACCGGGCTCGCCGCGTGCGCTCTACGGCACGCGTTGCTCAACGGTGGTGGTGCTGGAACAGATAGGCGCGAAACGGGTGGTGCACGTCACCGAGCGCACCATGGATGACCTGGGCTGCTTAAGCGGCGAAGTGCATGAGTCATTCGAGCTGACACGATGAACCCCGACATGAACCCCGTCCCGACCCCGCCGCCCTTCGTCTTGGAACCCTTGAAGGCCTACCGCGAGTACCCAGCGGCCGAGATGGCGCTGCGTGCGCAGGACTTCCACGCCGACATCGCCCGCCGGCGCACCGTGCGCGACTTCGACACCCGGCCCGTGCCGCGCGAGGTCATTGAACACTGCCTGCTGGCGGCCGGCACCGCACCGTCAGGCGCCAACCAGCAGCCCTGGTTTTTCAGCGTCATCACGGACCTTGCCCGCAAGCGGCGCATACGCGAAGCCGCCGAAGCCGAAGAGCGTGAGTTCTACAGCGGCCGCGCGCCGCAAGAGTGGCTGGACGCGCTGTCACCGCTGGGCACGGACCCGAACAAGCCCTTCCTGCAAGAGGCGCCGCTGCTGATAGCCATCTTTGCTCAGAAGTACGGCCTGCACCCGGACGGCGAGCGCTTCAGCCACTACTACGTGCCGGAGAGCGTGGGCATCGCGACTGGTTTTCTCATCGCGGCTCTGCATCACGCGGGCTTGGCCACGTTGACGCACACGCCCAGCCCCATGGGCTTTCTGAACGAGATCTGCGGCCGGCCTGCCAGCGAGAAGCCGACGATCCTGCTGGTGGTGGGCTATCCCAAGGCGGGTTGCCAGGTGCCGGTGCACGGTGGGGTGAAAAAGCCGCTGGCGCAGATCGCGCAGTGGCTTGAAGACTGACTCAGTCATTCGTCAGCGCCAGCAGCACGTCGGCGTACCAGGCGCAGTTCAAACCCAGTCCCTCGTCTTCGTCCTTCTCGCGGTTGTCCACGTCGAAGCGGCTGGAGTGCACACCCAGCAGCATCCAGCCGGATGCGTCCGGCGTGCGGATCAGCACCGGTGCACCGCTGGAGCCGCGGTGCATGCGGCCGTCGGTCAGGAAGAAACCGTGGCCTTCAAAGCGCAGGCCGTAGGACGAGGCGATGGCCGCCTGCCGCACCACGGGCAGGTGGTGCACCGTGTCGTGGAAGCCCATGGGGTAGCCGATGATGCTGACCGGGTGGCCGACAGGAATAGCGGTGGCCAGGCCTTGCACATGATCGGGGTTGAAGGCGTTGAGCACCGTGCCTTCGGGCAGGGCGTCGCGGTCCAGCTCCAGCACGGCGACGTCGATCTCGCCGCCGCTGTCTTCGGCCTGGTGCCAGTCCGCCACGCCCTTGCGGTAGAGCAGGACGGAAAAGCCCGCGGTCTGGGTCAGGTTGATGGCGTCGGTGTGCAGGCCGATCTCGATGCGGTCCGGGTGGTGCTTGCTGGGCTCGTCTATCAGCACGTGGCGGCTGGTTACCAGGAACAGGCGCTCGCCGCGTTCAAAGAAGAAACCGCTGGCGCCGGTCAGCACACGCGGGCCGTCGAAGGTGGTGATGCGTGCGGTGCTCAGCATCACCGGCTCCACGCTGGGCGCGGCGGGTGCGCCGTCGCGCAGCAGCGCGGCCGTGCGGGCGATGTCGAGTTCAAACGCCGCGATGGTCAGTTCAGAAATCGGCGCGTTCAACAGCACCGATCGCGCGACTTCGGCGTGGCGTTCGAACACCGGCTTGAAGGCCGCGCGTTGCGAAGGCGGCAGCGTGCGCAGCAGCGCGGCAGTCAGGGCGTCCAGCGCCACCAGGCCGCCCTTCAATTCGCAGATCCGTTCGGTCGCTTCCTGCAGGTTCTTCATGGTGCCGCGCCTTCAAGTGCGGCCCCGAAGAGAAGGCCGTGGAAACAAAAAAGCCGCGCCTCCCTGGGGAAACGCGGCCGACCCTTGCGGGTTGCGCTGGTCTGATTAGACCGTGCGGATGTTGGAAGCTTGCGGGCCCTTCTGGCCTTGCGTCACTTCAAATTCCACGCGCTGGTTTTCGGCCAGGGTCTTGAAGCCCGTGCCCTTGATTTCGCTGAAGTGGGCGAAGAGGTCCTTGCCGCCATCATCGGGGGAGATGAAGCCGAAGCCCTTGCCTTCGTTGAACCACTTGACGGTACCGGTTTGCGTTGCCATTTCGATATTTCCTTTGCAGATTGCTGTGCTGACACATGCCAGCGCAGTGCCAAGACGTACAGAGGATCGAATTGAGCTTCTACCGGAAACCACAGCGTTGCACTGTGGTGAACAGAGGAGACCTGAATTGACGGTCTATGCGGGCCTGACCAGCGTATCTTACACCGGATTCGTGTGGGCCCTGCCGGACAGTGTCAGTGCAACGCCGGGTTGGCTCGAAGTGCCGCCACGGCCAGGTCCAGGAAGGCCCGCACCTTGCGCGTGGCGTGCCGGCCTTCGTGGTGCACCACGTGCACGGGCAGCGGGTCGGGTTCCAGATCTTCCAGCACCGGCTTCAACAGCCGCGCCACCAGGGCATCGGCCACCTGGTAGGACAGCAGGCGCACCAGGCCCAGCCCCTGCAAGGCCGCGGCACGTGCGGCTTCGTTGGCGCTGGTGCTCAGTCGGGGCCGGACCTTCACGCTGCGCAGAGCAAGCCCGTCGCGCAGGCGCCAGTCGGCTGTGGGCGTCAGCGCGCTGGCGGTGATGAGCGTGTGGTCGGACAAGTCCGCGGCCGTCCTGGGCGTGCCGTGGCGCTTCAGGTAGGCCGGTGCTGCGCAGATGAGGTGCCGCACCTGGCCCACGCGCACGGCCTGCAGCGACGAGTCGGGCAGAGGCCCTATGCGCACGGCGACGTCCACGTCTTCATCCACCAGGCTCACCACGCGGTCCAGGAACAGTGCCTGCACCTGGGTCTCCGGGTGGCGCCGCAGGTAGTCCACGACGATGGGCGTGACGTGCATGGCGCCGAAGAGCGCCGGCGCCGTCACCACCAGCCGCCCACGCGGCGCGCCGTGCAGGCCGCGCGCCGATTCGTCGGCCTCGTCCAGCGTGGCCAGGATGCGGCGCGCGTCCTCGGCGTAGCGCACGCCGGGTTCGGTCACGCGCACCACGCGGGTCGTGCGGGTCAGCAGGCGAAGGCCCAGGTGCGCTTCCAGTTCGTTCACGGCACGCGTGACTGCGGGTGGGGACAAACCCAGCTTGCGTGCCGCACCTGCAAAGCTGCCCGTGTCGGCCACGGCCAGGTAAACGCCGAGCAGATGAAAGCGGTCCATATTGTTCCGATTGGTGGAATAGTTTTTTCCGGCCGTCGCTGATTCTCATTCTTTTCCGGTTCAACGACAGTGTGGGCACCGTTGCACGGCACGCCGCCGCAGCGCCCTCAACCCAGATCCAAGGAACCGTCATGTCCCGCATCAGCATCCCTTCCGTCGAAAACTCCGCACCGGCCGCTCAACCTCTGCTGGCCGCCGTGCAAAAGCAGCTGGGCGTGGTGCCCAACCTGATGAGGCTGGTAGGTCAGAGCCCTGCCGCGCTCGAGGGCTACCTGTCGCTGAGCGGCGCGCTGGGCAAAGGCCAGTTGGGGGTGCAATTGCGTGAGCGCATCGCACTGGCCGTGGCGGAAGCCAACGGCTGCGACTACTGCCTGTCGGCGCACAGCTACCTGGGTCAGCATGTGGCCAAACTGAGCGCCAGCGACATGGACGCTGCCCGCGAAGGCCATGCGGCCGACGCCACGGCCGACGCCGCGCTGGTCTTCGCCCGCCGCGTGCTGGACACGCGCGGTCATGTGGCCGACGCCGATCTGGCCGCCGTGCGAGGCGCGGGCTTCAACGAAGGTGCTGTGGTGGAGATCGTTTTCAACGTGGCGCTGAACGTCTTGACCAACTACATCAACAGCGTCGCCGACACCGATGTGGACTTCCCGCACGTGCGTGCCCGCGTGTCCATGAAGCAGGCGGCGTGACCGTGGGCCGCGCGTTCTTCGACATCGCCTTCACGCCGGATGTGCAGGCGGAGCAGGCCCGCAAGGGCAGCCGTGCGGCCTATGGCCGTGCGGCCCAGGGCGCGCCCACGGGCGCGGCGCTGGGCGGCGCCGAGGCCGCCTTCATCGGCGAACGCGACGGCTTCTACCAGGCCACCGTCAGCCAGACCGGTTGGCCCTACCTGCAATTCCGGGGCGGGCCGGCCGGCTTCGTGCAGGTGCTGGACGCGCACACGCTGGCGTATGCCGACCTGCGCGGCAACCGCCAGTACATCAGTGTCGGCAACCTGCGCGGCAATGACCGTGTCGCTCTGTTCTTCATGGACTACGCCGAACAGCGCCGGCTGAAGCTGCTGGGGCGGGTGCGCCTGGTGCAGGCGGCAGACGACCCGGCACTGATGGAGCGGCTGCGCGTGCCCGGGCAGCACACGCCGGCCGAGCGTGCCGTGGTCATTGACGTGGTGGCCTGCGACTGGAACTGCCCGCAGCACATCACGCCGCGCTTCACGGCCGCGGAGGTGCAGCAGGGCATGGCTGAACAAAGGGCGTAATGACAGGAGGTGCTCGTTCGACAATCTTCTGACGAGGAGCATCCATGCAGAAAATCGCCATAGCCCGACTGGACGAACTGGTTGACCGGCAGCCCGCGCACGCATTGGTCGCTGACGTGGATCTCGTGCTCATCCGCCTTGGTGGCGAGGTGTCGCTGCTGTACGGCCGCTGCCTGCACCGTGGCGCGTTGATGGCCGACGGCCATGTCGAAGGCGACAACCTCATCTGCGGCGTGCACGGCTGGGACTACCGGCTGGACACGGGTGTCTCGGCCTACAACAACGCCGAGGCGCTGCAGAAATTCAGCGTCTGGATGGATGCCGGCACGGTGTGGGCCGACGCCGACGAGATCGCTGCCTGGGCGCGGGCGCACCCACAACCCTTCAACCGCACGATTTACCTGGGGCAGTTTGCCGACACCGGCCATGGCACGGTCGAAGAACCGCACAACGCGCTGATCCAGCGTTATGCCCGCGAGGGGCTCAGCAAGACCGGGCACCACGGCGCGGTGGAAGCCATGGGCGTGCCACGCGACCACCTGCCCACCTGGGACGACATCCAGATCTTGCCCGCCCAGCTGCACCGCCCGCCGCTGCTGGACGAACACCCGGTGGGCACCGACGTGACCATCGGCCCCAGCGCAAAACGGCCGCTGAAGCTGGTCATTCCGCTGATCGTGTCCGACATGAGTTTTGGTGCACTGTCGGCCTCGGCCAAGGTGGCGTTGGCGCAAGGCGCAGAGAGGGCCGGCACCGGCATCTGTTCCGGCGAAGGCGGCGTGCTGCCCGAAGAGCAGCAGGCCAACAGCCGCTACTTCTACCAACTGGCTTCGGCCCGCTTCGGCTTCAGCTGGGACAAGGTGGCGCGCTCGCAGGCCTTCCACTTCAAGGGCGGCCAGGGTGCCAAGACGGGCACAGGCGGCCACCTGCCGGGTCCCAAAGTCAGCGCGCAGATTGCCGCGGTGCGCGGCTTGAAGGTGGGCGAACCGGCGATCTCACCCGCCCGCTTTCCCGACTGGACCGAACCGGCCCAGATGCGCGACTTTGCCGCCCAGGTGCGGGAGCGCACAGGTGGCATCCCGGTGGGCTACAAGCTGTCGGCCCAGCACATCGAAAAGGACATCGACGCCGCGCTGGAGGTGGGTGTGGACTACATCATCCTGGACGGCCGCGGCGGCGCCACAGGCGCGGCGCCCACCATCTTCCGCGACAACATTTCGGTGCCCACCATCCCGGCGCTGGCGCGGGCGCGGCGCCATCTGGACCGCTGCGGCCGTAGCGACGTCACGCTCATCATCACCGGCGGTCTGCGCACACCGGCCGACTTCGTGAAGGCGCTGGCGCTGGGGGCTGACGCCATCGCGCTGTCCAACGCGGCCCTGCAGGCCATTGGTTGCGTGGCCATGCGGGCTTGCCACACCAACAACTGCCCGGTGGGCATCGCGACGCAGAAGCCGCATCTGGTCGCGCGCCTGGTGGTGGACAAGTCCGCGCAGCAGCTGGCCAATTTCTTCGACGCGTCGGTGCACCTGATGCAGGTGATGGCGCGCGCCTGCGGGCACGACCACCTGTCGCGATTCAGTCTCGACGACCTCACCACCTGGAAGCGCGAGATGGCCGACCTGTCCGGCGTGCCCTACGGCGGTGTCGCGTGAACCGGCCGTCCCTGCAGTGGTTCCAGGTGGCCCAGGTCGGCGACCTGCCGGAGGGTCGGGTCAAGACCGTGACGCCGGGCAACCGGTCGCTCTGCCTGTCGCACTTCGACGGCCATTGGGCGGCCATGGACAACCGCTGCCCGCACCAGGGCGGCCCGTTGGGTGAAGGGTCCATTGAACGCGGCGCGGACGGCCAGTGCTGGATCCGCTGCCCGTGGCACGGCTGGGACTTTGACCCGCTCACCGGCAAGCCGCCCGGCGGCCACGAAGACAGCGGCCAGACGCTGTACCCGATCGAGATCCGTGACGGCAGCGTGTTCGTGGGCCTGGAGCCCGAACCCGAGCACCCGCGCACCGTCACCGACACCATGGCCGAAACGATGGTGCAGTGGGGCGTGAAGCACGTGTTCGGCATGGTGGGCCACAGCAACCTGGGCCTGGCCGACGCCATCCGCCGCCGTGTCGTGGCCGGTGAGATGGACTACATCGGCGTGCGCCACGAAGGCGCCGCGTCCTTCGCAGCGTCGGCCTACGGCAAGCTCACGGGCCGGCCCGCGGCCTGCCTGACGATCGCCGGGCCGGGTGCCACCAACCTGCTGACGGGCCTGTGGGACGCCAAGGTCGACCGCGCACCCGTGCTGGCGCTGACGGGCCAGGTGCAGACCCAGGTCTTCGGCCCGGGTGCGTTCCAGGACATCGACCTGTCGTCCGCGTTCCAGGCGGTGACCAAGTTCTCGCAGCTGGTGCTGCCCAGTTCCAACCACGCCGAGCTGATGTCGCTGGCTTGCAAGACGGCGCTGGTGGAACGCGACGTGGCCCACTTGATCTTTCCCGACGACGTGCAGACGCTGCCCAGCAGCGCCAAGCCCGGCGCGCCGACGGGGCGCCTGGGCGGCTCGGTGGTGGTGCCGGCCGAAGACGACCTGGCCAAGGCCGTGGCGCTGATCAACGCGGCGCGCCGCCCGATGATCGTGATGGGCCACGGCGCAGTCGCCGCGCGGGACGCGGTCATCGCGCTGGCCGAGCACCTGCGCGCGCCGGTGGTCACCACCTTCAAGGGCAAGGGCCTGATTGCCGACACACACCCCAACGCGGGCGGCGTGCTGGGCCGGTCCGGCACGCCCATCGCCAGCTGGTTCATGAACGAGGCCGACCTCATCATCACGCTGGGCTCGTCCTTCGCCAAGCACACGGGCATTGAACAATCCAAGCCCATCATCCAGGTGGACTTCGAACGCATGCAGCTGGGCCGCTTCCACCCGGTGACGCTGCCGGTGTGGGGTGAGATTGCGGCCTTCTGTGCGGCGGTGAAGCCACGCCTCGCCCGCCCTGCCGATGCCCCGGACCAACTGAGCGAACTGGCCGGCCGCTGGGCCATGTGGCGTGACGAGAAGCGCCGCCGTCTGGCCGAGGACCGGGGCCTGGGGGTGCACTCCGCCGCGGTGTTTGACACGCTGACGCGCCTCTGCCCGGCTGACGCCATCATCGCGGTGGACGTGGGCAACAACACCTATTCATTCGGCCGTTATTTCGAAAGCCAGGGCCAGCGCGTGCTGATGTCGGGCTACCTGGGCTCCATAGGCTTCAGCCTGCCCGCGGCCATCGGCGCCTGGGCCGCGACGCAGGACTTCGAGGAGTTCCGCGGCCGCAAGGTCGTGTCCATCTCCGGCGACGGTGGTTTCGGCCAGTACGCCATGGAGTTCACCACGGCGGTGAAGTACGGCATGGACATCACGCACATCCTGCTCAACAACGCGCAGCTGGGCAAGATCGCCAAGGAGCAGCGCGCCGGTGAGTGGCCGGTGTGGGAGACCAGCCTGCACAACCCGTCGTTTGCGATGTTTGCCAAGCAGTGCGGCGGCTTGGGCGTGAAGGTCAGCGAGGCGGGTGCGCTGGACGCGGCCATCTCGCAGGCCCTGGCATTCAAGGGGCCCGCGTTGGTGGAAGTGATCACCGACGCCGACCTGGTCTGAACCCGGCGCGGGCTTCAGTCCACACCAGGCGGTGGCGGAATGCTGGCGACCAGGTTGGAAAGGCCATCGGCGTAGCGGGTGCGCAGGCCCATCCAGTACGGGTCGTCCTTCTCCAGCGTGGCCAGGTTGCGCGCGTTGAAGCTGCCGGCCGCGTAGCGCAAGAGATCGATGGGTGCGTCCACCGACAGGTTGCTGCGCATGGTGGCGTCAAACGACAGCAGCGACAGCTTGGCCGCTTCGTCCAGCGTGCTGCCGTTGTGGAGCGCACGATCCAGGATGGGCTTGCCGTATTTGGTTTCGCCCAGCTGCAGGAAGCGAGAACGGTCCGAGGCTTCGACGAAGTTGCCGGCCGAGTAGATGTGGAAGAGGCGTGGGGGCTCACCCATGATCTGGCCGCCGACCAGGAAGGTGCCATTGGGGTCGCCGAACGGCTGCACAAAACTGCCGTCACGTGCGATGACCTCGCGCAGCTTGCCGCCTACCATTTGCGCCACTTCGAACATGGTCTGTGCGGCGTGCACGTCCTGGCCGAAGCGGCCACTGCCCGCGGCTTCGCGCAGCGCGGTCACCACGGCCTGCGTGGTGGCCAGGTTGCCGGCGGACAGGACGGCAATCACGCGCTGCCCCGGCACTTCAAAGACGGCCAGCTTCTTGACCAGCGCGACCTGGTCCACACCCGCGTTGGAACGCGAGTCCGACGCCAGCACCAGGCCGGCGGGCAACAAAATTCCAAGGCAGTACGTCATCGGTCCCTCCTGAATTCGACAGACACTGGCCGGCGTTGCTGCCGGCGCGGCCTTGGATGGTCGGCGAAACGGACCAGCCCTTACAGCGAGATCAAACCATGACGCAGACAACGGACCTGGGCGCACTGGTGGCCGCCGTGCGCGAGGACATCCTGCCGCAGATCGGCAGCGGCCGCGTGGCGAACTACATCCCCGCGCTGGCGCGCGTGAATCCACAGCAGTTCGGGCTGGCCATCACCACCAGCGCCGGCCAGACCGCGTCGGTGGGCGATTGCGCCGTGCCGTTTTCCATCCAGAGCGTGTCCAAGGTCTTCACCTTGACGCTGGCCCTGGGCCGTGTCGGCGAAGCACTGTGGCGCCGTGTCGGGCGCGAGCCTTCGGGCTCGCCCTTCAATTCCATCGTGCAGCTGGAGCGTGAGCAGGGCATCCCGCGCAACCCGTTGATCAACGCCGGGGCCCTGGTCGTCACCGACGCCATCCTGGCCGGCCGCCCGCCGCAGGTGGCGGTGGCCGAGATCCTGGCCTACCTGCGCGAACTGGCCGACGACACGCGCATCACGGTGGACCGCGAGGTGGCGAAGTCTGAAGCCGATACGGGCTTTCGCAACGCCAGCCTGGCCAACTTCATTCGCTCCTTCGACAACCTGACCCACCCGGTGGGCGACGTGTTGGAGACCTACTTCAACCAGTGCGCGCTGAGCATGAACTGCGTGCAACTGGCGCGCGCCGGCCTGTTCCTGGCTCATGGCGGTGTCGACCCGATCACCGGCCACCGCGTGGTGGACGCACTGGCGACGCGGCGCATCAACGCCATCATGATGACCTGCGGCCACTACGACGCGTCGGGCGACTTTGCCTTCCGCGTCGGTCTGCCGGGCAAGAGTGGCGTGGGTGGTGGCATCCTGGCGATTGCGCCGCGCCGCGCGGCCATCGCGGTGTGGTCGCCGGGCCTGAACGAGGCCGGCAATTCGCTGGTCGGGGCGCTGGCGCTGGAGAGCCTGTCCAGGCGCACCGGCTGGTCGGTGTTCTGAGGAAAGCTGTCCGCCGCCTCAGACGCGGCGGATGCGCGACACCGGCACGTCCAGCAGCAGCAGGTCGCCCATGCGCGACACCTGGCCGTCTATGCGCACCGCGTCGGCCACCAGGCCCAGCAGATCAGGGCCATGCGCGCGGCCGCCGCTGGTCATGATCATCAAGGCGGTCTGGTTGTTCGGCCCGCGGGCAAAAAAGGCCGGCGGGATGCCGCCGCGAATGCACAGCGCGGCACAGGCCTTGTGCACCTTGCCTTCTGCGGGCCGCATGGCACCGAACCAGCACTTCGAATCCAGGATCTCACCGACCAGGCTGACCTCACCCACCGGCGTGGGCCGGGCGAACAACAGCGACGGGTTGACCAGGGCGTGTTCGTCACGGCGTATCCAGTCGCCGACCTCGTCGACGGCAATCATCGCGTGTTTGCCACGCTGGAT
>JANOAM010000031.1:0-2369 GCA_031411215.1 Betaproteobacteria bacterium | reverse complement strand
GCTGTGGGCGCCGCCGCGGGTGGCCCCCACGCTGTGGGAAATCGGCGTCCCTGACCGCGACGCGCAAGAGTTCCACAACGGCGCATTCAACTACACGCAGTGGGCGACGTACGTCAAATCCGAGGCCGAGTCCGGCAGCGGTCTGAGCTACACCGTCGGCAAGAGCGATTGGCGCAAGGATTGGAATTACGCGCAGTTTGGTTCGGCACCGTGGACGGTCCACTTCCACCTGACCGACACGCCGGCCAAGGATGCACCGGCGTCGCTGTACATCGCGTTGGCGTCCTCACAGACCCCGCTGGTGGTTACTGTCAATGGAACGCCGATAGGCACCTACAAGGCGCCACAGGCCAGCCACGCACCGATACGCCTGGGCAGCCATGGTGCGTTCGCGGACACACGCATCGCGATTCCGGCCGGCTTGTTGAAGCAAGGTGCCAATGCCATTGCCTTGTCGCAAGTGCTGGCCAAGGGCAGGACAGGCACCACGCAATACGACTATCTGCGATTGGAAGCTGCGGGAACGCGCTTGGCCCCGCCATAGAAGTCAGCGTTCCCTGACAGCGAGGTTCGAGCTAACTGCGCGCGCGGGCCAGTTCGTGTGCGGCTTTCAGGCGCCGCATGACGGGGTCATTGAGTTCGCGGTTCATCGCGTTCCAGCGGTTGGTGATCCTGTCGATCTCGGATTGCAGCCTGGCGGCGGTGGACGCGTCGCCCGTGGCCAGCGCCCAGATGGCGTATTCGGCATGGGATTCGAAGGTGCCAAAACGCTGCAGCGTGCGTTCGTATTCCTCGCGCGCTTCGGCTTGACGAGAGGTGCCCGCCAAACTGCGGGCCAGCAGCAGGGAGACCGCGTCCGGGCGGTAGTCCGGGCGGTTGGTGCGCAGCTGCTCCAGGTGCGTCAGCGCCTCGGCAAAGCGCCGGCTTTCGACAAAGGCCCTGGCCGCACCGAAACGCAAGTCCGGGTCTGACGCAAACGGCCCTTTCAGGCCGCCCTCATAGAGCTTGGCGGCCTCTTCGGCCTGGCCTGCGTCCAGCAGCGCCGCTGCCAGGCGCATCTGGTTCTGCGCGGTGGGTGTCTCGTCGAAGTCCGCCCGCGCGGCGCGCACCGCCTTGCCCGGGTCCATGGCCTTGGCGGCAGCGGACACGGCTTTCAAGGCGCCACGTTCCAGCCGCGAGTTCGGCATGTAGATCATGAAGAAGTAGACCAGGCTGCCCAGCAGCGGGAACGCAAAGAGGATGAACAACCAGTACAGCTGCTGCCCGCTGCGCAGGACATGGACAGCACAGAAGAGAGCCAGAAGGATGTGTAGGCCCAGACCTGCGAACGGCATGATGTCTCCCTTTGAACGGCCGGACCGCCAGTGTGCCAGGGATGTGGACCTAACGGCCGGTCTGCGCGGCCCCTGTGGCGCAAGCCGCAAACTCCGCACCCCGTTCAATGGTGAAGGCCCGGAACAGCCGTTGCCCTGCCGACAGCGGCGTGTCGCGCCGCGTCAGCACGCACCAGTCCAGGTACTTGGGCATGCCTTCCACGTCCAGCCGCGCGATGCGGCCGGTGGCCAGTTCGGTCTGCACGGTGTGGGCCGACACAAAGCTGATGCCCATGCCGGCCATCACCGCGCCCTTGACACCTTCGGTGCCCTGGATCTCCACGTCCACATGCACCTGCAGGCGCTGCACCTGCAGCAGGTGTTCCAGGAAGCTGCGGGTGGCGGAGCCGGGTTCGCGGAAGATGAAGGCCTCACCACGCAGGTCCTGCCAGCTCAGGCCTTTGGCGGCGGCCAACGGGTGGGTGGGCGCGGCCACCAGCAGGTGCGGATGGCGCGCGAAGACCTCGGCTTCGACTTCCGCTTCGGCCGGCGGGTAGCCGCCCACCATCATGTCGACACGGCGGTCGGCCAGCAGGGCCAGCAGCGCGTCGCGGCGGTCCAGCGTCAGCTTCAGGCGCAGGTCCGGATGTTCGCGGCGGAATTCAGCCAGCAGCGTGGGCACGAAGTACTGGCCCGGTGACACCACACCCAGGTGCAGCTGGCCGCGAAAGCGCCCGTCCAGGGTGTTGAGCGAGTCCTCCGCCACGCTCACCTGGGCCAGGATGACGCGGGTGTGGCGCAGCAGTTCTTCGCCGGCTTCGGTCAGCCGTATCGGCCGGGCGTGGGTGTCGAACAGGCGCAGGCCGGTCTCTTCTTCCAGCTGGCGGATCTGCTGCGACACGGCGCTCTGCGTCATGCCCAGCAGTTCACCGGCGCGCGAATAGCTGCCCGTGGCGGCGGCGGCCTCAAACACACGCAGGCCGCGCAGCGTGAGGTTACGCATGGGGTTTGCCGGTCATGATCACCGCCCAACTCTAAGTCACCATTGCAGCTTCC
>JANOAM010000030.1:0-5941 GCA_031411215.1 Betaproteobacteria bacterium | reverse complement strand
ACGCCACCCACAGCAGCAGCCACGCTTCCAAGCTCACGGCGGCCGCGGGCATGAAGCTGACGCCCAATCCGTAGAACTGAGCCAACCCAACCCAGCCCGTTGCTGCCGGCGACCAGGACGCGCGGCGCACGGCAGCCCGTGGCAGCGCCTGCTTCACCGGGCCGTCTTGAATCGCGCCAGGAAGGCCAGCACGGCGACCCAGTTCTCTTCGGCCCCGGCGGGGTTGCGGTCGGCCCGCAGCGTGGCTGAACCGTGCACACCCTTGCGCTTGGGCAGGAACTGGGTCTTGTCACTGCTGGCCGTGGCACGCAACAGGTCCGCCGATTCCTGAATCTCCTCGGCGTCGCTGGACTGGGTGATGAACACCGGCATGCGCAGCGCAGCCGCCGCGGTGCTCACCTTGCCGGGCTTGTCCAGGTATTCGCCGGGTGAGAAGGCCAGCAGCCCGGCCACGTCCATGGGGTGCTGCGCCGCCAGCAGGAAGACCAGCGCCGCCGAATAGCTGGACCCCCAGACCACGACGGGCGCGCCCTGCGCCCTGCCCTTGCTCCAGGCCAGCGCGGCTTCCAGGTCGGCCAACGCGGCGCCGTAGCCCGTGGACTTGCCCAGCCCGGCCACGGTGCGGTTCCTGCCACCAAATTCACCGCCACCGGAACGTTGGTCTATGGCCAGCACATGAAAGCCCGCGCGGTTCAGACGCGGGGCCAGTGGCGTGTATTCCGCTTGGCTGGAACCGGCCTGGTGGAAGGCCAGGATCAGCGGCGCGCGCGCGTCGGCGGCCGGCCAGAACTCACCATGCACCTTGACGCCGTCAGCTGCCACCAACGTCACTTGTTCCGCCCAGGCCAGCGGCGTGCACAGCAGCAAAACAAGCAGGAGCGCCGGCAGGTTCATGTGACTCGGTCGGGCGGCCAGGCCGCTTCTTACAAGCCGCGAACTGCGCTGCGCGCGGCCGGATCCCCTGGACATGGACGCAGACGCAACAACAAGGGCCGCAGCAGGTGCGCCGCCGACGTGCAGGGTGCGGTGACGCAGCCCTCAGCCCACGCGCACGGCATTGCGCCCGCACGCCTTGGCACGGTACAGGGCAGCGTCGGCGCGTTCAAGCATCTCCGCGGCGTCTTCTCCACTGCGGCTCATCGTCACCCCGATCGAACAGGTGATCTTGAGGTCCGCAGCGATGCTGGACCAGGCGTGGTCGTCCACGGCACATCGCAGACGTTCAGCCGCCAGTTCCACCAGTGGGGTTTCAGGGCTGTTGAGCAACAGCAGCAGAAACTCCTCGCCGCCATAGCGGGCGAATCGATCGGTGCTGCGCAGATTGCCTGCAACCAACTTCGCGAAGGCACGCAAGACCTCGTCGCCCATGCCGTGACCGAAGCGGTCGTTGACCTGCTTGAAGTGGTCGATGTCGAGAATCGCCACGCCAAATGCCGGTCCACCGCGCGCATGCCGCGCGCGCTCTTCGGCCAACAGCGCCAGGATGCTGCGCCGATTCTGCAGACCGGTCAGCTCATCGCGCTCCGACAGTTCGCGCACCTGGGTCAGCGCTGCAGCCAGTCTTGAATTGCTGGCCGACAGCGCCTTGCGCATCTGCGCACCGATCAGATGGATGGCCGCGATCTTGGCCAGGACGATGGCGAACCAGAGTCCGCTGACCACACGTGACCACGGATCGCCCAGCGGCATGCTGATCCGCGTGCCGTGGACCTGCAGAAGCGCTAGAGAAAAGGCTGCAATGACACCGGCCACGGCCAGCACATGCCGCAGTGGCAATTGCAGCGCGGCTGTGGCCAAAGCCACGATCAAGGTCAGGAAGAGCAGCATGCCAATCTGCGGCACCGCCGCGGCCGTGAACAGCATCAAGCCGCATGCACTCAACAACTGCCAGGTCGTGAAAGTGGCGCCGCCCATGCGCCGGTGCAGCCCCAATCGCACCACGAGCGCAGACATGCCTGTCAGTGCACAGCCAGCGATGCCAAAGGCCACCGGGGCAAGCACCGGCAGTATCCCGTTCGCGGCCAACGCAACCATGAGCAGCGTGTCGACCAGGTAGAACGCGAGCACCATGACCTGCGTGCGCATCGCCGGGCTAAGGCCGGCCCCAAGTTGCCGGATCACAACAAGGGCCGCAGTAACTGCGCCGCGTCCCGCAAATGCGGCAGCAGCTCCTCCTGCATGCCCTGCGGGTTGTAGTTGGTGGACAGCACGGTCATGCCCACGGCGCCCTTGCATTCACCCTTGCGGTCGATCAGTGGCACGCTGATGCCACCAAAGGCCGCGTCCAGCTGACCCGCCGTGGCCCAGAAACCCTGCTGGCGCGCGACGTCCACTTTGCTCGCAAAGCCGTCGGGTTCCGTCACCGTGTGCGCGGTGAAGGCCGAGAAGTGGTGCTCGGCGATCCACTTGCGCACGTCCGCGTCGCGCCAGGTCGACAGGATCACCGCGCCTGGCGTCACCACGTGCGCAGGCACACGCATGCCCACCTGGTAGCCGATGGACATCCAGCGCGGCGGGTTGCTGCGCGCCACGTAGACCACCTCGTGGCCGTCCAGCACGCTGACGTTGACCGTTTCACCGCACTGCTGCGACACGCGCTGGATGAAAGGCAACACCAGCCGCGGCAGGCGCGCCGCGCCCAGGTAGCTCTGGCCCAGGCGCAGCACACGCGGCAGCAGCCAGAACTGCTTGCCGTCGCTGGCCGCATAGCCAAAGTGCACCAGACTCAGCAGGTGGCGCCGCGCCGCGCTGCGTGTCACGCCGGCCAGTTCGGCCGCCTGGCTGGCCGTCAGTCGGGGGTGGTCATCGTCAAAGGCTTCAATGACACGCAGGCCCTTGCCCAGGCCTTCGACCACGTCCTTGGGGTTGATCTCGGAAGCTGTCATGGCACCCATCAGGGCTTACCCTCGAATCGCACGGACATCGCGCCCGGTGGGCGATCATCGCGCAGACAAGAAGGAACGTGCTTGTGGAAAACGCGGGGGATTTCTATCGTCAGCGGCATGCAGACCAGCCCCCAGGACACCGCCATGCGCGACACCACTGCAGACCGCGAAACCGACCGCGAACACGACCGCGAAAACATTGGCGAAGCCC
The DNA here is from genome assembly GCA_031411215.1 of Betaproteobacteria bacterium. Lineage (GTDB taxonomy): Bacteria > Pseudomonadota > Gammaproteobacteria > Burkholderiales > Burkholderiaceae_C > Rubrivivax. Next base: position 2,845 of record JANOAM010000030.1, on the reverse strand, counting down.
CCAACCCGCTGGGGCTGGATGGCATCGAGTACATCGAATACACCACCACCAAACCCCAGGCCCTGGGCCAGGCGCTGGAAAACCTGGGTTTCAGGCCTGTGGCGCGCCACCGGTCGCGGGAAGTCACGCTGTACCGCCAGGGTGAGATGAACCTCATCGTCAACGCCCACCTGGGCGTGGTGCGCGGCACGCAGGCTACCGACGAGGGCGCGCCGCGCATCACCGCGCTGGCGCTGCGTGTGCGTGACGCGCGCCAGGCTTTCGAGCGTACGCAGGAACTGGGCGCCTGGGACGTGCCCAACCATGCGCAAGTGATGGAGCTGAACATCCCGGGCATCCACGGGCCCGGCGGCGCGCACATCTACTTTGTCGACCGCTATGCGGACTTCTCCATCTTCGACGTCGACTTCAAGCCCATCCCCGGCGTGGACCTGAAGCCCGCGGCCGTGGCTGGCCTGCACTTCTTCGGCGTGGTGCAGTACATAGGCCGCGACCGCACCGACGATTGGGTGGAGTTCTACGGCCGCCTGATGGGCTTCACACGCCTGCCGGCCGACACACGCTTTGGCATCCTGCCCAAGGGCACGCTGCTGAAGAGCCCGTGCGAAGGCGCGGCGCGCTTTTTCCTGCAGCTGATCGAACCCGACCCGGTCACCCTGGCCTACGACGAGCAGGAGATGTTCCACCGCATCGGCTTTGGTGCCGCCGACGTGCCTGGCGCCGTGGCCCTGCTGCGCCGCCGCGGGGTGGAGTTCGTCGAAACAGCGGGCGTGAAGGTCACTGACAGCGGCGCCATCACGCGCAATGTGCTGCACTCGGTGGTCTTCGAGTTCGTGCACGACACGCGCGAATGACTTCCAAAGTGAGCGCACCATGAAGATCGACGAATTCGGCATGGACACCATCAGCCTGGCGGGCCCTCTGGAGGCCAAGCTGCGTGCCATGCGCGACGCGGGCTTCAGCCAGGTGATGCTCAGCGCACGCGACGTGGTCGGCCACCCCGACGGCCTGGACGCGGCCGTGAAGACCGTGCGCAACAGCGGCCTGCGCGGCACCGGATTCCAGGTGCTGCGCGACTTTGAAGGCCTGTCCGGCACGCTACACGACTACAAAGTGGACATTGCCAAGAGCATGATCGAGATGTGCGCGGCACTGGGCTGCAAGGTGCTGCTGGCCTGTTCGTCCACCAGCAAACACGCGGCCACCGACCGTGCCACGCTGGCCAAGGACCTGCGCAAACTGGCCATGCTGGCCCTGCCCTACGGCATCAAGGTGGCGTATGAAGCGCTGTCCTGGGGCCGCACAGTGAACCGCTTCACCGAGGCCTGGGAAATCATCTGCGAGGCTGACTGTTCCAATCTGGGCATGGGCCTGGACAGCTTCCACATCTTCGCGGCCAAGGACTCGCTGGAAGACCTGGACTTGCTGGACCCGCTGCGGATTTACCTGGTGCAACTGTCCGACTTCATGTGGCAGGAAACGCCCACGTTTGAAGAGCGCATGACCACGGCCCGCACGTTCCGCGTCTTCCCAGGCGAAGGTGTGCACAGCGAAGAACTGACCAGCCTGGTGGTAGCGCTGGACCGCCTGGGCTACCGCGGCGACTACAGCTTTGAAGTTTTCAACGACGACTACCAGCAGCTGCCGCTGCCGGTGGTGGCCGAACGTGCACGCCGTGCGGCACTGTGGCTGGCCGAAGACGTGCTGCGCCGGTCGGTGCCACTGCAGGGTGCGCTGCGCCTGCGGCCCAGCTGAGGCCGCTCAGCGCGCCAGCGCGTCGGCCAGGGTCAGGTCCCACCAGCGGGCGCGGCTGACGAAAGCGGCTGAGGCCTCTCCCGGCTCCAGCAGCGTGCGCTGCAAGAGCGGGCCGATCGGCGTCTGCGCCGGGTCGCACAGCATCACGTGCCGCGATAAGTCGCCTTCGTCCAGCGACCGTACCCAGTCCAGCGCGGCCAGGGTCTCCAGCAACGGCTCCAGCTGCAAGGGGTCCACGCGCAGGGCCTCCGACAGCGCAGCGGCCGACAAGCCCCGGGCCTCGGTGTGGCGCGCGTCGGCCAGACGTTTCAGTACGGCCAGCGCCAGTTCAAAGCGCCAGCCGGGCACGGCGTCGCGTGTCGTGACGCGCATCTGCAGGCTGGGCGCGTAGGCGGCAATCACCGCACCCAGGAGCATGATGACCCAGCCCAGATAGATCCACAGCAGCAGGATGGGCACGGCGGCAAAGGCACCGTACACCGCGTTGTAGGTAGGCACGCTGTCCACATACCAGGCCAGGCTCTTCTTGGCCAGTTCAAACGCCACGGCCACGAAGAGGCCGCCGGCCACGGCATGACGCCACCTCACATGCGTGTTAGGTACGTAGTGGAACAGGCCGGACACCGACACCGCCAGCAGCCCGAACTGGATGATTTCCAGCAGCAGCGCCACGCCACCCGGCAAGGCCGACACCCACCCACGTGACGCCGACACCGCCAGGGACGTGAGCGTCAGGCTCATGCCCAGCGCCAGCGGCCCCAGCGTCAGCGCGGCCCAGTAGACCAGCACGCGTTGGCCCAGCGGCCGCGCCTGGCGCACACGCCATACGTTGTTCAGCGTGCGGTCGATGGTCAGCACCAGGGCCAGGGCTGTGACCACCAGCAACACCAAGCCCAGCGTGCCCATGCCGCGCGCCTTGGACGTGAACTGCGTCAGCGCGCGCAGCACCGGCTTGGCGATGTTGTCCGGCACCAGGTTCTGCAGGAAGAACTTGTCCAGCGCGCCTTCAAAGCCGCTGAACATGGGGAAGGCCGTGAACACGGCCAGCATCACCGTGGCCAGGGGCACCACGCTGATCGCCCTGGTGCCC
>JANOAM010000029.1:0-5185 GCA_031411215.1 Betaproteobacteria bacterium | reverse complement strand
CGACGACGACTGAACGGCCCCTTTACAACCCGCAACGTCAGCGCGCAGGCCCAGGGCGGCGTTGAAAGACGATGTGCAGGGCGTCTGCCCTGCGAAAGCCTTGTCATGACCGTGCTGAACCTGCGAGCCTGGCTCGCGCGCATCACCCTCCCAGCGCTGGCGTCGCTGTTGGCCTTCGGCGCCACAGTCGCCTGGGCGCAGGAAGACCCGCCGGGCCGTGTCGGCCGCCTGTCTGACCTGCAGGGCAGCGTCTCCTGGTACGACAACGAACAGGGCAGTTGGGCCGAGGCTGAGCGCAACCGCCCGCTGACTGGCGGTGACCGCCTGTCCACTGGCGCGCAAGGCCGTGCCGAACTGCGGGTTGGCTCCACCGTGCTGCGCCTGGGCCCGGCGTCAGAGTTGGAAGTCGTGCGCCTGGACGACGAACGCATGATCTTCCAGCTGCACAACGGCAGCTTGGCGCTGCGCGTGCGGTCACGCGAGGCAGCCTCGGACATCGAAGTAAACACCGGTGAGGTGCGCCTGCGCCCGGAGCGCAGCGGCCACTACCGCATCGACCGCACCGACGACACCACGCTGGCCGGCGCCTGGCGCGGCTCGCTGCGCATAGACGACAGCGAAGGCTTCATCGTCGAAACCGGTCAGCGTGCCGAACTCTGGCGCGAACGCCGCGGCCTCAAGTTCAAGTGGGCCAGCCTGGCAGGCGACGCCTTCGGCGACTGGGCGCAACGTGACGACCAGCAGGACGACCAGCGCAGCGCGTCCAACCGCTACGTGTCGCCCGAAATGACCGGCGCCGAAGACCTGGACCGTGCCGGCCGCTGGGAACGCCACCCCGAATACGGCGCCGTCTGGTACCCGAGCGATGTGCGCGAAGACTGGGCGCCCTACCGCTACGGCCGCTGGACCTGGGTCTCGCCCTGGGGCTGGACCTGGGTGGACGAAGCCTCCTGGGGCTTCGCACCGTTCCACTACGGCCGCTGGGTCAACTGGCGCGGCCGCTGGGGCTGGTGCCCGGGTGACTACGTGGCCCGGCCCGTGTACGCACCGGCCCTGGTGGCCTGGGTGGGCGGGCCCCGTGTGGGCGTGTCCATCAGCATTGGCGGGCCCGCCATCGGCTGGGTGCCGCTGGCGCCACGCGAGTGGTACGTGCCGCAGTACCGCCACACCCCCGTCTACGACGGCCGCATGAACCCACGCCCGCCCGGCCACCGTGGTGACTGGCAGCGCCCGCAGGTCGGTGCCTCGGTGACCATCCGCTACGGTAACCAGGGTGTGCCCGGCGGCGTGACCGTGGTGTCCAGTGACGTGCTGACGCGCCGCGAACCCGTGGGCCGCCACGCAGCCGACCCCCGGGAAGTGCAGCGCACCTGGGGCCAGCAGGCGGCGCCGGTGATGTCCGCGCCGCAACGGGTCGGCCCGCCGCCGCCCAGAACGAACAGCAGCGTGATCAGCACCAACCCGGCCGACAACCGCCCGGCGATGCCGGCACGTGGCGACAGGCCGGACCGGGGTGATCGCAACGACAGGAACGATCGCAACGACCGCAATGATCGAAACGATCGCAATGACCGCAACGACCATGGTCCGCGAGGCGAGCGTGACCGCGCGCCTGCACCGTCAGCCGCACCGCCGGTCCAGGTGCAGACCCAGCCGCAACCACAGTCGCAGTCGCCCGTGATGCAGCCGCCGCAAAGGCCCCAGGCCCAGCCCCCGCAACAGCAGCAACCGCAAGCGGTGCAGCCTGCACCGCAGCCCCAGCCGCCACGGCCCTTGCAGCCCGCCCCCGCCATGGCGCCACCACCTCAGGTCATCAGCACGCAGCCGCCGCCCGCGCAGGCTCCACGTGCCGTGGCACCGCCCGTGGTGCTGCCAGCACAGCCGCAATCCGTGGGCCCGCAGCCACCGCGCCGCGGACCGGCTGACGAACGCCCGCGCGAAGAAGAGCGCAAGCGCGCGCCGGACAAGCCGGACAACCGCGGTGGCAAAGACAACAAGGACCAGCGCGAGCAGCAGCGCTGAGTCTGGGCGTGGGCCCCCAGAAGGGGGTTCACGCTTGGCTGGTTATTTCAGCAGCGGCTTGAGCGCCGGCCACACATTGGCCAGCAGCTGCGGGTGCGCTTCCGCCTTGGGATGTATACGGTCGGCCTGGAACAGCTCGTCGGCCTTCGGGCCATCAGCCACACCGGCCAGGAAGAAGGGCAGCAGCGCCGTCTTCTCGGCCTTGGCCACCGTGGCAAAGAGTGCCGTGAAAGCCTCGCCGTAGGCCTTGCCATAGTTGGGTGGCATGGCCATGCCGGCGATCAGCACCTGCGCACCGGCGGCCTTGGCTGCGCGGGTCATGTCGGTGAGGTTGTTGCGGGTCATGTCCAGCGGCAGCCCACGCAGCGCGTCGTTGCCACCCAGTTCGATCACCACCACACGCGGCTGGTGTGCCTTCAGCAGCGCCGCCAGGCGTGACCGGCCACCGGACGTGGTCTCGCCGCTGATGCTGGCGTTGACGACCTGCCAGCCCGGCTTCTCGGCCGCGATGCGCTTGTCCAGCAGCGCCACCCAACCCGTGCCGCGTGCCAGCCCGTACTCGGCCGACAGGCTGTCGCCCAGGACCAGCAGCACTGGCGCGCCAAGCTTTGCGCCCGGGGTGTTTGTCCCCTGGGCATGGGCTGGTAACGCCAGCCCCGCGACGGCCGCCAAGGCCAGCACGCTACAGTGCCGCAGCCAGGCGCGCCGCGCCACCCAAGAAGACGGCATGTCCGAACAAGCACTCATCACAGTCAAAGGGGTCACCAAACAGGTGACCGACGCCACCGGGACACTGACCATACTGCACGAGATCAGTTTCGTGCTGGGCGCCCGGGAATCGGTGGCCATCGTGGGGGCATCGGGTTCAGGCAAGAGCACGCTGCTGTCCATCCTGGCCGGGCTGGACACACCCAGCACGGGCACGGTGATCCTGGCCGGTACGGACCTCTTCGCCTTGAACGAGGACGCCCGCGCTGAAGTCCGCTCGCGCCAAGTCGGTTTTGTCTTCCAGAGCTTCCAGTTGCTGGGCAACCTGACGGCACTGGAAAACGTCATGCTGCCGCTGGAACTGAAAGGCCGCAACGACGCCCGCAGCGCCGCCACCGACATGCTCAAGCGCGTGGGCCTGGGCGAGCGCCTCGGCCACTACCCGAAGGTGCTGTCCGGCGGCGAACAGCAGCGTGTGGCCTTGGCCCGCGCCTTCGTGATGCGCCCGGCGGTGCTGTTGGCCGATGAGCCCACCGGCAGCCTGGACTTCGCTACCGGGGCCACGGTGATGGATCTGATGTTCGAACTGAACCGCGAAGCCGACACCACCCTGGTCCTGGTCACACACGACCGGGCGATCGCGACCCGTTGCGACCGCCAACTGCGCATGGAAGCCGGCCGCCTGAGCGAGGCCTTGCGCGAGGCCTAGCACCCGCCGCGGCCGCCCGGCCAGCCCTGGGATAATCCCGGGCATGAATCCGCTGCTGGCGCGACTGCACCCCTAACCGTTTGAACGCTGGCGCGAACTGACGCGCCGCATCACGCCGTCTCCGGCGCACACGCCCATCAGCTTGGGCATCGGCGAGCCCAAACACGCCACACCGGCGCTGATCGAAGAAGCACTGGTGAAAGGCTTCCCGGGGCTGGCCGCCTACCCGGCCACGCTGGGCGAACCGGCTTTGCGCGAAGCCATCGCAGGCTGGCTGCAACGGCGCTACGGCGTGACCGTGAACCCCGCCACCCAGCTGCTGCCGGTGACAGGGTCGCGTGAGGCGCTGTTCTCGTTTGCCCAGACCGTCATCGACCCCACCAGGCCCGGCGCGACGGTGGTCTGTCCCAACCCGTTCTATCAAATCTACGAAGGTGCGGCCCTGCTGGCCGGCGCGCAGACGGTCTTCGTGCCGAGCGACCCCGCGCGCAATTTCGCGGCCGACTGGGACGCGGTGGACGAGGCCACCTGGGCGCGCACGCAACTGCTCTACGTCTGCAGCCCCGGCAACCCCACCGGCGCGGTAATGCCCCTGGCCGAATGGCAGCGCCTGTTCGAACTGAGTGACCGGCACGGTTTTGTCATCGCCAGCGACGAGTGTTACTCCGAGATCTATTTCCGCGAACAAGCGCCGCTGGGCAGCCTGGAAGCCGCCCCCAAACTGGGCCGCGGTTTCAGGAATCTGGTCGCCTTCACCAGCCTGTCCAAGCGCAGCAACGTGCCTGGCATGCGCTCCGGCTTCGTGGCCGGTGACGAAGCCCTGATGAAGGCGTTTCTGCTGTACCGCACGTACCACGGCAGCGCCATGAGCCCCATGATCCAGCGCGCCAGCACCGCAGCCTGGAACGAAGAAAGCCATGTCGTGGCCAACCGCGAGCTCTACCGCACCAAGTTCGCGCAGGTGACGCCGGTGCTGCAGCAGGCGCTGGACCTGCAACTGCCCGACGCCGCGTTCTACCTCTGGGCAGCCGTGCCTGGCGGCGACGACATCGCCTTCGGCCAAGGCCTGCTCGCTCAATACAATGTGGCGGTGCTCCCGGGTAGCCTGTTGGCCCGTACCGTCAACGGGCACAACCCCGGCCAGGGCCGCATCCGCATGGCCCTGGTGGCCCCGGTGGCGGAGTGCCTGGAAGCCGCCCACCGCATCGTCTCCTATACCCGAAGCCTCCAAGAAAGCCGCCCATGAGCTCTGCTCCGTTGCAGTCCGTCATCGACCTCGCCTGGGAAAGCCGCGCCGAGATCTCCGCCATCAACGCCCCCACCGTGCGTGAAGCCGTCGACCAGGTCATTGCCGACTTGAATGCGGGCCGCATCCGCGTGGCGGAGAAGCGGGGCATCGGCGACTGGCACGTCAACCAGTGGATCAAGAAGGCCGTGCTGTTGAGCTTCCGCCTGAGCGACAACCACGTCATGCGCGCCGGTGACCTGGGCTTCTTCGACAAGGTCAAGACCAAGTTCGCTCACATGGACGAAGCCGCCATGCGAGCCAGCGGCGTGCGGGTGGTGCCGCCGGCCGTGGCGCGCCGAGGCAGCTACATCGCCAAGGGTGCGGTGTTGATGCCCAGCTACGTGAACATCGGTGCCTATGTGGACGAGAACACCATGGTCGACACCTGGGCCACCGTGGGCTCTTGCGCGCAGATTGGCAAGAACGTGCACCTGTCTGGCGGCGTGGGCATTGGCGGC
>JANOAM010000028.1:0-11132 GCA_031411215.1 Betaproteobacteria bacterium | reverse complement strand
GACGGGGCCATCTGTCCACGACGACGGGCCACCCTGGAAGTTGAACCAGGTGGAGACCTCCATGTTCTTCTTGTTGACCGTGTTGTTGGCCATCGTGAAGTCCAGCGTGAACTTGAGGTCCTTGCTGGGCGCGAACTGCAGAGTCGCCTGGCCGTTGGTGCGCTCACGCTGCAAACCGGTCAGCGAGTAACGCAGTTCCACGGGCGTGGAGTACAGCGTGGTGCCGGTCGGACGGTTGGTGATGAGGTTCGCACCGGCCTGCCCTGGCAGTGGAATGGCGCCCCAGTTGTTGGCGGGATCGGCTGTCGCGGTGAATGCGCGCCAGCCGTTTTGCGTGTAAGCCTTGTTGGAGCCCGAATCGCGCTTGGAATAGCTGCCGCTGATGGTGATGCCGACGGTGCGGTCGGCGAAAGTCTCGCTGTAGAGGCCGGCCACCTCGGGCGTCAAACTGCTGCCCTTCAAGCTGTCCGGCAGGCGTGAATTGGAGACGTCGTGGTTGCCCTTGATGCCGAAGGTGGCGACCCGCTCCCGCGTGTCCAGCGGACGTGCGGTCTTGATGTTGATGGTGGCGCCAATGCCACCAGCCGGCGCGCTGGCGCGGCTGGTCTTGTAGACCTCCAGCGCCGAGATCGCGTCAGAAGACAGGTTGGCGAAATCGAAGGCGCGCGATGAGTTGGCCGAACTGCCGCCCTCAGCACTGTTGAGCAAGGCTCCCGGCATCTGGCGACCATTGAGCAGCACCATATTGAAGGCGGGCCCCACGCCGCGCACGGTGACGCCGGAGCCTTCACCGCTGGCCGAGCGTTCCACCGCCACACCGGAAATGCGCTGCATGGATTCAGCAAGGTTCGTGTCCGGGAACTTGCCGATGTCTTCAGCAACGATGCCGTCGACCAAACCACGGGCTTCGCGCTTCAGCGTGAGGGTGGTGTCCAGCGCTTGCCGGATACCCGTGATGACAACCACGTCTGAAGTGGCAGGCGGCGCCTGCTGGGCATGCGCCGGCATCAAGACCAAAGTGGCCAGTGCCCCGCAAGCCGCCGCAATGGGCTTCAAGTGGCGGCGGTGCGTTGGGCGGGCGCGATGGGCACGGGACTGCGTAGTTTTCATTTGTCTCCTCGGCGATCGTTGGGGCCTGAAACGGCACGCGGAAAACGTGCGCGTCCACGATGGAAAACCGGCGATGGCCACGGCCAGACCTGTGGTCGTCGGTAAGCGCTATCCTATTTTGTGTTGCGATCGAATTAATTAGGGTTAACGCCAGCGCAGCAACAAGACAACAGCACACAAACGCAAGCGGCCGGACACAGGTCCGGCCGCTTGGTAGTCAAGCCGACACGCTAGGTGGCTTGTTCGCCCAGCAGTGCCGCCACCCGCTGCTGCAGCGCAGCAGGCGACACGCCGGCTGCGGGCAGCGCCGCGCCGACATTCAATCCCACCGGGCTGAACAAGCCACGGCGGAAGGGCTTGACCATGGCCGTGCCCTGCTCCACACGCGAGAAGAAACTGCCCCACAGGTTGGTCAGCGCCATCGGCACCACGGGCACCGGGTGGCTCTGCAGCACCTTCATGACGCCGCCCTTGAATTCACCCAGGCTGCCGTCCTTGGTGATGCCACCCTCGGGGAAGATGGCCAGCAGATCCCCTTCGGCCAGCACCTTGTGCGCTTCCGCGAAAGCACGTTCGTAGGACGCCGGGTCTTCGTTGCGCGGAGCCACAGGAATGGCCTTGCACAGCTTGAACAGGCTGCCCATCACGGGTATTGCAAAGATGCGGTGGTCCATGATGAAACGGATGGGCCGTGGGCTGGCAGCCATCAGCAGCACCGCATCGACATAACTCACATGGTTGCTGACCAGGATGGCGGCGCCGGTGGTGGGGATGTGTTCTTCCCCCTTGATCTTGAAGCGGTAGATGCAACGCGTCAGCACGAACGCCAGGAAGCGCAGCAGGTATTCCGGCACCAGCAGGAAGATGTAGGCCGCCACCACGGCGTTGAGCAGGCCGACGATCAGGAAGACCTCGGGAATGGTGAATCCCGCCCCCAGCAGCACACCCGCACCCAGGCTGCTGACGATCATGAACAAGGCATTCAGGATGTTGTTGGCAGCAATGATGCGGGCCCGGTGCGTGGGCTGGCAGCGTGTCTGGATCAATGCGTACATGGGCACGCTGAACAGACCCACAAACAGGGACAGCAGGAACAGGTCGGCCATCACGCGCCAGTGCGCGGGTGCGCTGACAAACGCCCCCAACCCTTGCAGACCCGATGGCGGCAAGCCACGCGCCGCGAAATACAGGTCGACCGCAAACACCGTCATGCCGATGGCGCCCAGCGGCACCAAGCCAATGTCCACATGGCGGCGGCACAGCAATTCACACAGCAGCGCGCCGCCGCCCACGCCCAGCGAAAACAGCACCAGCAGCAGGCTGGCCACATGTTCGTCGCCGTGCAGCACGTCGCGCGCAAAGGCCGGGAACAGCGACAGGAACACGGCGCCGAAGAACCACATCCAGGAAATGCCCAGCAGCGATCGGAAGACCACAATGTTCTGGTGCGCCAGCTTGAGGTTGCGCCAGGTCTCGGTGAAGGGGTTCCAGTTGATCTGCAAGCCGGGGTCGCTGGACGGCGACGGCGGCACCGCCGCAGCCGTGAGCCGGCCGATGATGGCCACGGCCAGACAGGCTGCCGCTGCGTAATAGGGGCCACTGCCCGGAACGGCGATGAGAAGGCCGCCCGCCAACTGCCCCAGCAGGATGGCGACGAAAGTGCCCATCTCCACCATGCCGTTGCCGCCGGTAATTTCGCGTTCACTCAAGTGCTGCGGCAGGTAGGCGTACTTCACCGGCCCGAACAGCGTGCTGTGCACGCCCATCAACAACACGCAGACCAGCAGCACGGGCACGTTGTGGTTGATGAAGCCATAACCCGCCAACAGCATGACCACGATCTCCAGGTTCTTCACCCAGCGCATCAACTGGCCCTTTTCCAGCTTGTCGGCCAACTGGCCGCTGGTGGCCGACAGCAGCACGAAGGGCGCGATGAACAGGGCGCCGATCACCAGGCCCGCCATGGCCGGCTGCAACCAGCTGACCTGCAACTGGTAGGTGATCATCACCGTGAAGGCGAACTTGAACAGGTTGTCGTTGCCGGCGCCGGTGAACTGCGTCCAGAAGAAGGGCGCAAAGCGGCGCTGGCCCAGCAGGGCGAACTGGTTGGGGTGTTCGCTTTCGACGGTGTGGGCAGTGCTCAAGTGACTTCCTCGTTTTGCGCCTGCGACTTGCGGCTGTGGCTTGCAGTTGGGGTCCCGCCGAACTGTAGACGGCAATTCGGCGCGGTCAGCGGCCGACGCCTTGCACAGCGCCCGACAGACCAGCACGCTCCATCCAATCGAACACCGAATCGACGGTGACGGTCTCGATGCGATCGCTGTAGCGCTTCTCGTTCGGGTGGTCGTCAAAGGCGATGTTGGCCGCCGTCATGCGCGCGCCCAGGCGAACCAGTGGGCTGATGCGCAGCACCGTGGGCTCATAGCCCTTGAAGCGCAGCCAGGCCTGGGCACGTTCACGGGTCAGCGACGTGGGCTCCACGGCATAGGCCATCGTCTCGATCGCCCACTGGTTGCTTTGCTGGTAGACCTGCGCCCAGGGGTAGGCCAGCATGCTGTAGGCCGGTGTGTGCAGCGTGTCAACGCGGCGGTTGTTCTGCAGCACACCCAAGAGGCGCGCCTGGATGTCCGGGTTGGGGATGACGTAGGCGGCTTCAAAGCGGTAGAGGTCGTCCATGAAGAACTCGCCCAGGCCCTGGCGGTAGAGGTCCCCGCGGTCACTGCCGCACTGGTTCAGTTTGTGCACGACCCTCCAACCAGCGGTGTCGCGGTAGGCAAAGCCCATGTGGCTCCAGCGCAGCCGGTACTTGCTGAGGTCCTGGCCCGCGCGGGCCAGCAGCACCACCTGCGCGCCACTGCTGTCCAGTTCCCTGGCAGTGCGCTCGGCCAGGTCCATGGCGCGCTGCACGCCCCAAGCGTCGGGCAGGCGGGCTTCGCAGTTGCGGCCGGCTTGTGCGGGTGTGGCCGCGGCGGCCAGGGTCACCAGGGCAGCGACGGCGAAGTGCTTCACCAAGGCGTTCACCGTGTCACCCGTTCGTTGAAGAGCAGCGCCTTGCCGATCTCGTTGGGGATGAAACACACCGCGCGCCCCGCCGCCGACAAGATCCAGCCCGTGCTGACGGCCGTGGCCACCACGGCCGAGCCGGCCAGCACCGACACGCCGCCCACCGCTGCACCGGCCAGCGTGACGCTGAAGCGGGCGCCGTCGGACGCACGTTCCAGCACCCACACCGTGCCTTCGGCGACGGCGCTCACGGCCACCACCGTGAACGCGGCACCCGCGGACAGCAAGCCCACCGGCAAGGCCACGGACACCGCCAATGGCAGCATGGACAAGGCGCTGGCTTCGGATGCGCCGTTGTGTGCCTGGGCGGGTCCGGACACAGCCAGGGACAGCGAAACGGAAAGCGACAGCGACGCGATCAAGCTCTTCATGAAGTTTCTCCTTGAACAAGTCAGGTTCATTGCGAAGCACGGGCTTCGGCGCGTGCCGCGGCCAACGCGTGTTCATGGGCATCGCGCAGGGTCTTGGCCAGGGTGAAGGCGGCGCTGATCAGGAACAACCAGCTCACGCCCAGGAATGCCTTGAATGCGGGGTTCACTTCCATGCGCCACAAACCCCAGGCCGTGAGGCCCATGGCCAGGCCGAAGCCGGCCCAGACCACGGCGCCCCACAGGGGCGTGTCGACACGCCGGCCCTCGTTGTCCCGCACGTGTTTGGCCAGTGCAAAGGCCGCACTCAGCGTGAACAGGAAGCCCATGAACATGAAGGCGCGGTCCAGGTCCTGGCCCGGCAGCCAGGCCAGGCCCGTGCCGGCCAATGCCACGGCGGTGCCGAAGCTGACCCACACCTGGAGCTTCCAGGCCTTGGTGTCGGCGCAAGGGACGGCGCAAGGGACGGGGCGGTCGGTGGTGTGCATGACTTTCCGGGTTTTGTTGAACAGGGTGCAACTGTGCGCGCCAAGCCGCCAGGTATCCATCACCACAGGTAGCGTGGCACACGGGCGGACGTTTGGTATCTTTAAGCGGTACTTTTGGAGTCCAACGATGAGCAGCACCCAGGACTTGATCAGCACCCTGAAAGCCGAGCTTCGCCGCGCCGGCATCACCTATGCCCACCTGGCCCTGGAGCTGGGCCTGGCCGAGAGCAGCATCAAGCGCATCTTCGCCAAGGGCGACATGCCGCTGTCACGCATAGACGAGGTGCTGGCGGTGCTGAAGATGGACTTCGCGGAACTGGCACGCCTGGTGGCCAATGCCAGCCCGGCTCAGCAGGAACTGACGCTGGAACAGGAACGCGCCGTGGTGCGCGACCCCAAGCTGCTGCTGACCGCCATCTGCGCGCTGAGCCAGTGGACGTTGGACCAGATCGTTGCCACCTACGCGCTCAGCAAGCCGCAGGCCGTGGGGTGCTTGTTGGCGCTGGACAAGCTGGGCTTCCTGGAACTGCGCGCCAACAACCGCTACCGCGTGAAGGTGGACAAGACCTTCCGCTGGCGGCCGGACGGCCCGGTGATGCAGTACTTCCGCGCCCACGCCATGACCGACTATTTCAGTGGCGACTTCGGCGATGCGGGTGAACTGCTGATGCTGGTGCACGGCCAGATCAGCACGGCGCAAGCTCAACTCTTCAATGAACGCCTGCGACGCCTGGCGCAGGACTTTGCGCAGCAGCACCTGGCCGACCAGAAGCTGCCGGAAACCGACCGCCGCGCCTACACGCTGGTCTTCGGCATGCGCAGCTGGCTGTTCGGGGCCTTCAGGCAGTTGCTCAGGCAGCCGCCTTGAACAAGTTTTCCTTCAAGGCCGCACAGCACAGCGCCACACCCATACGCGCTTCACCCAGGATGCGACTCATGGGCAGGAAGCCGTGGATCTGGCGTTCGAAGCACACGTAATGGCATGGCGTGCCGGCTGCGCTGAGCTTGTCGGCGTACTGACGCCCTTCGTCCACCAGCGGGTCGTAGCCGGCGGTCAGCACCAGGGCGGGTGGCAGCTGGCTGTGGTCCGCCGCCAGCAGCGGTGACGCGCGCCAGTCCGGCCACTGCGCCGGGTCGGGCATGTAGTGGCCGCGGAAGTAGGCGACGGTGTCGGCGGTGAGCACGTAGCCCTGGCCATTGCGCGCGTGCGAAGGCGCCGTGCAGCGCATGTCGGTGGCGGGGTAGATGAGCAATTGGAAGGCCAAGGCCAGGTCGCCAGCATCACGCAATGACAAGGACACCACGGCCGCCAGATTGCCACCGGCGCTGTCGCCACCGACGGCGATGCGTGCGGGGTCGACACCCAGCGACGCCGCCTGCCCGCGCACCCAGCGCGTGGCTTCGACACAGTCGTCCACCGCAGCCGGGAAGCGGTGCTCCGGCCCCATGCGGTAGTCCACGGACACGACGGCCACACCGGCACCGTTGCACAGCTGGCGGCACAGCACGTCATGCGTGTCCAGGTCGCCCATGGTCCAGCCGCCGCCGTGGAAGTAGACCAGCACCGGCAGCACCGCTGCGGCGTCAGACCCCGCCGGCCGGTACAAACGAAGCGGCACGCCACTGGCGGTGGCCAAGGCGCGCACCTCGGCCACCACGGGCGCTTCGGGCTGCGAGAAGAAGCGCCGCTCCAGGTACATGCGCCGCGCCTCGGCGGGCGTTAACGTGTGCGTGGGCGGGATCTTGCGTTCCGCCATCAGGGCGATCAGGGCGGCAGCTTGGGGGTCCAGCATGGCGGGTGATGTGTGGGGCCACAGAGGCGCTCAGTATCGCCGGGCTGCGCGGCGTGGAAAGGCGTAAGCTGCCCGGCCGTCCCCTGTCAGCCCATCCGGCCATGACCGGATTCGCAGTACACGCATGACCCACGGCGCCCATGGCGGCCCATCCAGAAGCTTGTTGAGGGCAGCGCTCGCACTGATCGGCGCCATGCTGTGCGCCACCGCGTTGATCGCCTACCTGCTGTGGCAGGCGCGGGCCGAAGCGATGGTCGCGGCGCAGACCACGGCGCTCAACTACGCACGCACGCTGGAAGTCCGGCTGGACTCCACCTTCCGCCGCGCCGACTCCGTCTTGCGCACCGTCGTCAAGACCACGTCGCCAGCGGCGCTGCAAGCGGGCGCTGAACAGCGGTACGCCGAAAGCGTCAACCGCCAACTGGATGCCATGCGCTTCGAGTTCGACGAGGTCATTGCGCTGCGTGTCGTCGACGCCACGGGCAATGAGCGCTACGTGTCCCCCGCCGGTCAACTGGCTGGCGCCAACTACGCGGACCGGGCCTTTTTCGCCGTCTACCAGAAGGACCGCTCGGCGGACCTGCTGTTTTCTGAAGTGCTGACCGGCCGCGTGTCCAAGCGCCAGACGATGGTCATGACACGGCCCATACGCGACGACAACGGCCGCTTCCTGGGCGCCGCGCTGGCGCCCCTGGAGCTGGACTACTTCCAGCAGCACTTCAAGCAGCTGGACGTGGGTGCCCATGGCGCAATCTTCCTGCGCCGTGCCGACCAGAGCGGCAAGATGGTGCTGCGCTGGCCGCACATCGCCAACGAGGTCAACAAGCCCATGCCGGACACGCACCCGATCTGGGTCGGCGTGCAGCGCGGCGACAAGGAGGTGCTGAGCCGCTACGTCGCCTTCACCGACGGCGTGCAGCGCATCTCGGGCACCGTGCTGGTGAAGGGCTACCCCTTCTTTCTGACCGTCGCGTTGAGCCTGGACGACGTGCTGGCCGGCTGGAACCGCCTTGCGCTGGCTACCACCGTGATCTGGCTGGCCGCCATGGCCTTGGTGTCCGTGCTGTTCTGGCGTTTGCGCCGCGCCGACAGCACGCGCACGCGGCTGGAAACACGGCTGCGTGAAGCCCAGCGGCTGGAATCCATGGGCACGCTGGCGGGTGGCATCGCACACGACTTTAACAACATCGTGGCCGCCATCATGGGCAATGCCGCGCTGGCGCGCGATGGCCTGGACGCTGGCCACCCCGCGCAGACGCACCTGTCGCAGATCGTCAAGGCCAGCACACGTGCGCGCAGCCTGGTGCAGCAGATCCTGGCCTTCAGCCGCAGACAGACCCAGGCGCTGCACAACCAGGCCTTGCAGCCGGTGGTGCAGGAGTCACTGGCCCTGCTGCAGTCCACACGGCCACCGTCCACCACGCTGGAGGTGGCGCTGGCCAGCCAGCCCATGCATGCGCGCATAGACGCGACGCAGATCCAGCAGGTGCTGATGAACCTGTGCACCAACGCCTGGCACGCCATGCAGAGCACACCCGGCACCTTGCGCGTGACACTGGAGCCCGTGCAACTGGACCGCACCCAGGAAGGGGCCGGACTGCCCCTGCGCCCAGGGCCCTATGCCCAGCTGACGGTGAAGGACAGCGGCGTGGGCATGACGGCGCAGGCGCTGGAACGGGCCTTCGAGCCCTTCTTCACCACCAAGCCTACGGGCATGGGCACGGGCCTGGGCTTGTCGGTGGTGCATGGCATCGTGGCCGCTCACGGTGGGGCGATCCGCATCGAATCCAGCCCGGGCCAGGGCTGCAAGGTGGAGATCCTGCTGCCCCTGAACGAGGCACCTGCAGCCGGGCACGCGCCTGAGCACCGCGCGCCGGACATCGCGCCGCCTGCGGGCCCAGTCGGGTCCGGCGAACATGTGCTCTATGTCGACGACGACGACGTCGTCGGCCAGATGGTGGTGCCGCTGCTGCGCAAGGCCGGCTACCGCGTCACCTTGATCAGCGAGGGCCAGCTGGCCGTGAAAGCCGTCCAGGCCGATCCAGGCAGCTTCGATGTGGTGGTGACCGACTTCAACATGCCAGGCATGTCAGGGCTGGACGTGGCGCAGCAGGTCCTGCGGATCCGCCCGGACCTGCCCGTGGTGCTGAGCACCGGCTACATCACCGAAGATCTGTTGCAGCAGGCACGCACGTTGGGCCTGCGCCATGTCATGCAGAAGGAGAACAGCGTGGAAGAGCTTGTAGGCCTGGTGCACGAGGTGCTGAACACGTGACCACCACGACCACACGCCCCCCGCCCGCGTTGTTGCGGGCCTTGCGCCCTGGCGACCTGGGCTGGGTGATCAGTCGCCACGGCACGCTGTACGCACAAGAGTACGGCTTCAACCAGCATTTCGAAGCGATGGTGGCACGCATTGCCGCCGACTATGTGAACCAGCTGGACCCGGCGCACGAATGCGCCTGGATCGCCGAGCTGGACGACCAGCCCGTGGGCTGCGTGTTCATCGTCCAGGCCCGCGACGAGCACACCCAAGCGCCCGAGCCCGGTGTGGCGCAGTTGCGCCTGCTGCTGGTCGAACCCCAGGCCCGCGGCCGCGGCCTGGGCAAGCTGCTGACGGCGCAGTGCGAGACCTTTGCGCGGCAGGCCGGCTACGCCCGCCTGCGGCTGTGGACCAACCAGTCGCTCACCGCCGCACGCGCTATCTACAAGGCTGCGGGCTACCGGCTGCTGGCCACCGAGGAACACAGCAACTTCGGCGGCCCGCAGGTGGGTGAGGTGTGGGAAAAGGACCTGGTCGCATCGACATGAAACGCAGTGTGCCCAACCCCGCCTGCCCCTGCGGCAGCGGTGCCAACTACGACGCCTGCTGCGGCCGCTGGCACAGTGGGCCTGGCCACCTGCAGGCACCCACCGCCGAAGCCCTGATGCGCAGCCGCTACAGCGCCTATGTCAAAGGCCTGGGCAACTACTTGCAGGACACCTGGCACGCCAGCACGCGGCCTGCTGACGCCGTGAGCTTTGAACCCGGCGTGACCTGGCTGGGCCTGGACGTGCTGCGCCACCTGGCGCTGGACAGTGAACACGCCGAAGTCCAGTTCGTCGCACGCAGCAAGTTCGGCGGTCGCGCGCACCGGCTGGTCGAGCGCGGCCGCTTTGCGCGTGAAGGCGGACGCTGGTACTACGTGGACGGCGACGCCGGCTGAGCCCACTCGCCGGCAGTCTCACTGCCAGGCCTCACTGCCAAGCCTCACTGCCAAGCGAATCGCGGCTGGTCGAAGTGCACGACGCGCGTGGCGCGCCCACACAGCAGCCATTCACGAAACTGGTACAGGAAGGCGGCCGTCGGCGCAGCGATCCAGCTGTCGCCCACGGGCATGCGCAGCACAGGGTGCTCCGCACCGGGCACGGTGTTGAGCAGCGGCGCATCGGCGCGCAGCAGTTCCTTTGTCGCGATGCGGTGGATGCTGGCCACCTCGGCTTCGTTGGCTTGCAGGCCGCGCGCCTCGCCACCCCACATCAGCACTGGCGTGATGACGTAGCCGGAGCGGGTGGCGTAGTCGTCCAGGCGACCCAGCACCGCGCCAGTGCCCAGGTGCAGGCCCACTTCCTCGGCCAGTTCGCGGAGCGCGGCTTCTTCGGGCGTTTCGCCTTCGTCCATGCGGCCACCGGGCAAGGCCCATTGGCCGGCATGGCTGTTCAGGCGCGCGGCGCGGCGCGTCAGCAGCAGCGCGGAGGTGGTGCTCCAGGACGCAGGCCGCGGCAGGCCAGGCAGGTCCGCGCCCAGGCCTTCTTCGACCACCACCAGGGCCACAGCCGCGCGGCGGCGGCCTTCGGTGGGCAGGGGCTGCACCTCAAAGCCAGCCAGCCGCTGGCGCAAGGTTCCGGGGTGCAGCGGCGTGTGTGCGGTCATGGACAGGCCAGTTTAGGCTGGGCCCCCGCATAGGTGATCGCGCACGGCTGCGGGCAGGTCTATCGTGGTTGCACCTTGGCACCCGACCAGCCCTTGCTCATCGCCCTGGTGGCTGTGCAGTTCAGCGTGCATGCCCTGGGCTGGGCCATGGCTGCCGCGCTGTCGCGCGGCTGGCAGGAAGCCGAAGGCCAGTTCGCTGCGTTCTGGCTGCTGGTCGCCCTGGGGCTGATGCTCTACGTGACGGCCTGGGTATCCGGCAGTGCACCGCGCAACCTGGCCAGTGTGCTGCTGGTGGCAGCAGCCATGCTGCAGCACCGCGGCATGGTGCTGCACTGGGGTGGCAAAAGGCGGTCCGCCGGGTCCTGCGCCGCCGCAGCGGCGGCGTCGGCCGCCGTCA